>NZ_JBHWYR010000024.1:0-64312 GCF_042728695.1 Bacillus sp. NPDC060175 | reverse complement strand
TAGTATATTTTTATTGTAATAAATAAATTTTTATGTAAAATGAACCTTTTGTGAGAAACGGGCGAATATAGTGTGAAAGATCATGAGAGGGGAACGTAATTTTGGATGAAGTAGAATTAAAAGAATGGCTGTATAAAATGGAGTCTGGGGACCAAGAAGCCTTTCAAGTTATTTATAAATTAACAAGTAAAGATATTTATAGAACAGTATTATTTTTATTAGGGAATCAACACCAAGATGTAGACGATATAGTTAATGAGGTGTACATCAAAATGTGGAAGTCTGTAACGAATTATGATATGAACCGTTCATTTCGTTTTTGGTTACATGGACTAGTTGTCAAGCAAGTACAAGATTGGCGCCGTAAATCGTGGCGACGATTTCGAATCTTTGAAAAGAAGAAAATGTATGAACAAGATCGGTCTTACATAATGGATGAAGGTATTTTACATAAAGAAACACGTAGTGAATTAGTGGAAGTTGTACAAAAATTATCTTATAAGCATCGTGAAGTTGTTATTATGCGTTACTTCCATGAATATAGCTTGGATGAAATTGCCGCACTTCTTCAAATCCCTGTTGGTACAGTGAAATCTCGATTACATTTAGCACTCAAACGATTAAGAACAGAAATGGAGCATATGCCAGCCATAAGGGAGAGTGAAGTAAATGGATTTTGAAAAATATATAACGAATGAATTGAAAAGAAATGCAGAGACACTCGAACCATCTACTAATCTAGAAAATAAGGTGCAAACTTCTTTTCATAAATACCAACAAATGAAAAAGAAAAGGAAAACTTCTATGAAGAAAAAGGTATTACTTGGCATTGTAGCTGCGGCTGTTCTTATACCGACCGGTACTTTTGCGGGTACAACAATAATCGATAAAATTATAGGTACACCAGAAGAAGCGAGAAAAGATATGGGAATGTCAGAGGACGGTTATACAGGATTGATGGAGAGGGTAGAAGTTGCTAAAAAATTATTTGCAAAAGAGGACTTTGAAAAATATGTAGAGTTATTACAAGAAACATATCATTTTTATAAAAAAGTTAGTGTCGTAGAGAACGGAGAAAGACAACATACAGCTATAGGTCGTTTAAATGCTGATGAAGAAAAAAGAGATAGTGAGGTAATGGAAGAGCTAAACAAATATGAGGAAAAAATAGATCAACATTTTACATATACATTTGAACAAGCTGAACAAATAGCTGGTTTTCCAATAAAGCATCCCAGCTATATTCCAAAAGACCATGTTCTTATTTCAGAAGAGGCAAAGGCAGATGCCACAGTAGGAAAACCAAGACCTCTTATTACAATGAGGTATGAAGATAGTAATGTGAAAAAGGGGCCAACTACATCAGATGTGGATTTAGGGTTTAGACTATACCAATCTGGAATATTTGATGATATTAAAGATTATATGGATAAACCATTTGATCAGGCAACTGAAAAAGGCCCACATTATTTTAGAGATATAAAGACTTATAAATTAAAAGGATACGATATTACATATGGGGAATATAAAGAATCAAATGTACGAGCTATGAAAATAGTAGTTCCTGCAAAAGAAGGAAAAAATGCATATCAAGTCTATATAAATGGTAGTACATTATCAAAAAAAGAACTTGAGAAGGTGCTATTTTCGGTAGTTGAATAGTGTGCTAAATTTAAAGGATAAATGTGAAGTAATGAAAAAAGGTAATCGGATTTTATTGAAAGATAAAAACCTATATCATAATATTATTATGTAAAGAAAAATTGTAAATATACAGCCTGTTAAATAGTTCAATATTTTTGATTTTTCTATGGTTACAAAAGTAGGATGTTCGTAGGAGGGATCATATGAATAAACACAAAAAAATCATAGCGATTTCAGGCAGTATTAGGGAAGGATCATCCAACACAAACATATTAAAGGCTTTAGCAGCATTTATTCCAGATGGATTAGATTACACTATTTATAAAGGAATAGAGGAACTTCCTCATTTCAATCCGGATGTAGATCGAGTGGGAGCACCGGTTGTTGTTCAAGATTTTCGAAAGATATTAAGTGAGGCACATGCGCTTATTATTTGTACACCAGAGTACGCAAAAGGTGTACCAGGAGTTTTAAAAAACGCATTAGAATGGCTTGTATCGTCAGCGGAACTATATAAAAAACCAGTGGCTATCATAACAGCTTCACCGTCAATTACTGGAGGGGATAAAGCACATGAATCTTTGCTACTTACACTAGGCATGTTAGATACAGTTGTCGTTCAAAATGGTTCGTTATTAATCCCGTCTGTGCGTACTAAATTTAGTGATGATGCAAAAGTTACAGATGAGGATACAAAGCAAGCTCTTATTTCTTTAATTCAAAGTATAGTAGACGAAATAAGGGAATAATGATTTGTTTTATAAAAAAGGCAATACTACTGGTAGTTTAAACGTAGTATTGCCTTTTCATTTTCTTTTGTTTGAAATTTTGTACTAACGATTAGGCAATCATGTCACCTATTTTAAGGTTTAGACAAAATATATATTAATTTAGGCTCTGGCTCGCGTCTTTTTTCGTCTTGGTCAAATAAATAACTAAGCTCAAGATTATTACGAGGAAGATTACGCTTGTTCCTACCGTACCGAGACCAAGGCCACCGGAATCGTGAGGCTGTGATAAATAATCGCCAAAAGAGGCGCCGAAAGGACGAGTTAAAATATAAGCAATCCAAAAGGCCAACACTGCATTTAATTTGAAGCGGTAGTAAGCGACGGTTACAGCCCCAATTAATGCAGCAAATATGAGCGCTGAAATCCAGTAACCTAAGTTGAGACTCTCTGCTACGAGATCACCAGCTGCAGTGCCTAAGGCGAAGGTGAACAGAATAGCCAACCAGTAGAATGCTTCTCGCTTTGTTGTGTAAATAGAGTGAATGGACAGTGTCTTCTCACTCACATACCAAGCAGCAAAAGTTGCCATTAAGGCAAGGGTGAAAACGATGGTGGTCGTCTCTAGAGCGACCCCGAAGTTGTCCGTAAGATTGTCGGTGACCAGGGTGCCAACAACACTAATCAGCAAGACAGTGAGCCAGTAAATCCCTGGAACATACTTCTTCAACCTAAACTGGAAGAACAGTGTGATGAGCAAGAGAGCACTCATAACAAAGGTCGTTTTAGTCAAGCCAAAGTTCAGGTTTGTATTTAAGAAGTCTGCGCCTGTTTCGCCCACTGTAGTTGCCATGATTTTGATAATCCAGAAGAAAATCGTGACTTCTGGAACTTTGTTCAGCATCTGCCAGCCTCGTGATGAAACGGAAGCGACTTCATCAGAAATAGATGGATTTTCTCTATTCTTATCCTGATCCTTCTCATAATAGTTCATGTAGGATTCCTCCTTATTAGTTTTTTATGGCCAGCGCCAGTTTATATACAGAGTGTAACTAATAAGAATGAGATTCAGATGAAATTTGGATGAAAAAATCATTAAAATAAGATGAAAAAAAGAAATTTCTAAAGTGTCTTTTTTATTTAACAAATACAGTTAAAAAAGTATATCCTTTTTTTGTTCGCGACATTGAAAATACAGCAAAATTGATACTCTTCATTTGATATCCTAAGTTGGTCGTTTTCTGCAACATAAAAGTACAGAGCAATATTAGTTTGGCATGGAATCTCTACAAGCATGTGGCGCTATTATACTTGTTTCTCCATGTTAAAGCATGTGTGACTTGTTGGTTAAGTTTCTTTTGTATTTAGGGGGGACATTAAGAATATCTTATGTATTTCTCATCGTATTCTAATATTTTTTTAGTAGTGTATACCTTGTATCCTACAAGGAAAGAGGAAGAAGACTATGCATGTACTACATTTTTTAAGTGAATATATAAAGCACCCAAGAACTGTAGGAGCAGTATTGTCAAGTTCTAAGCAACTTGCAAAACAAATGGTAGCCCCTATAAATTTTGAACAAGCAAAATGCATTATTGAGTATGGACCAGGAACTGGAGTGTTTACGGAACAGCTCATTCAACATAAACATAATGAAACAGTATTGTTAATCATTGAGAATAACGCACAGTTTTACCGTATACTTCAAGAGCGATACTCACACATGGAAAATGTGTACATTATTCATGATTCTGCCGAATATACGGAAAAGTATATGCAGCAATATAAAATTACCCAAGTGGATTATATTATTTCAGGATTGCCATTTACCAGTTTATCCCTTGATACTTCTACAAAGTTATTACAGGTAACAAAAGAAGTATTAGGGGAAGAAGGGAAATTTATTACTTTCCAATATACACGCTTTAAACAACAATTTTTCCGTTCTTTTTTTGCAAATATTGAGGTGAAGAAAATAAACTGGAATATTCCACCGGCTTTCGTGTTCACTTGCTTTATGTAAGGTGATGGGAAGGCGCGAAACCAAATCACTATCATGCAAAAGAAATGAATTATTTCCAACATAAAAAACGAACGATTATCCCTGTGAAAATTACAGAAAGAATCGTTCGTTTTTTTGTGAGAAATACAAACTATAACTTTCATTTTGGACTATTAAAAAGGCGGAATACTTTGCGGAAAGTTGAAAACATTTTTTGGGTCATATTTAGCCTTTACGTCCATTAACCGGTCAAAGTTACAGCTATAGTAAGCATCTGGCCAATCTTTAATGGAAAGGTCAGGTGTATTAACGTAAACGCCTTTTGTGTATGGTAGCATCGCTAATCGAAAATCTTCGGTCCATCGAATGCTTGCGGCAGCACCTTCTGCTTGATTCCAAGTGGCGAATATTGACATGTTCGAAAGTGCTTTTCGGTAAAAATAAGCTGTAGCTTCGTTCGATATTTCAGCTACGGCTCCGCCTAATCCATGGAAAAATACAGAGGTTGTTGCATGTTTTAGTGTATTGTTTATAAAGTGCGCGATGATCGTGAGTGCTTCTTCTGGCAATAGTGCATACACATATGGACCTACACTTTTAAATGGTAAAGGCTCTATAGGCTGTGTTGCAGCTATTCGTGTTGCCGCTTCTACCCAAGGTATTTCTTCTATAGTTACTGTTAACGGTGAACCGGCTTGTAATAATGGCTGCAGAAGTACTTGTAATTCTTGGACTGATCCTAGGAATACTCCTTGCATTAATAACGATGGTTCCACTTCTGAAGACATGAAGAGGGTGCTCGTAAGTCGCTTATCAGCACAAGGAAGAGTATATTCTTGCCAAGACTTTAGTACAGATTTTAAATCTTTTAAGTCCCAGCTTATTTCCACAAATCCCACTGTATTAATTTTATGTGTTCGAAATTTGAATGAAGTACATATTCCAAAGTTACCGCCACCTGCGCCTCGATATGCCCAGTAGAGATCTGAATTATGATTAGCGTTGGCACGTACAATACAACCGTTCGCGTCAACCATCTCTAGCTCAATTAAATGATCAAGAATTAATCCCCATGGACGGGAGAGTATACTATGTCCGCCGCCTAATGTTACACCTGCAATACCAGGAGTAGGACAAACGCCGTTTGGCACAACTAACCCTTCAGCTGCGAGCGTTTCAGTTAAAGAAAGGTTTCTCCACCCAGTTCCGATTGTAACAGTCCCGCCGTTATGATCTATTCCTAGTTGCTTCATTTCACTTACATCAATTACAATTCCAGCGTTGTTAACGGATAAACCTTCATAATTATGACGACCAGAGCGCATACGCATAGGTACGTTATACTGTCTAGACCAGCGAACCGCATTTACTACATCCTGTGTATTTTGAGCAAAGACAATAATTAATGGGAATTTGTTGAAGAATGTGTTGAACTCCTCGCGAGCTAAATTATATTCTGGATCTTCGGGAGTTACGATACGTCCTGTAAGTTCAATATTTTGATTACTCATTTAAGCCTTCTCTCCTTGCCGCATAATAAAATATCTATCTTGCTATTCGTAATGTGGAAAAGCGGATATAAAAATAGAACTGACTATACGTTATAAGTAGATGAATGAGTGAGGGGGATTATTCCTAGAATGAGGTTTTCGGATGAATCAGTGAATCGAAATAATAAATAAAAGGCAACACCACACAAATTTTAAATGCAGCATTGCCTAAAAAAAATTAAATATATTTACTCAAAATCTCCCCAGGCAATCCATCAATTTCACAAACTTTATCTGATGTAAAACCAACGTTTATTAAAATTTTTCGAGAGGGGATATTATTTGGATCGATAATTGCTTTTAGTACGTTTACATCAGTATGCTTCGCTATTTCAATTAATTCTCTTGCAATACAACTACCATATCTTTTTCCCCAGTGTTCTGGCAATAACATATAACCAAGTTCAGCTTCTTTAAAATCATCCTCATTTACTGTTATATGTCCAAGTCCGATAAATTCATTTGTTGCACTGTTATAAACTTTATAAGATCCATACAGTTTATGTTTTTCATTGCGCCTTAACAATTTTTCATAGTCGTTTTGTGCTTCATCTAACGGAATGGTGCGCTCTGTAATTTGTGCCATTACTCTTTCATTTGATACGAGCAGGAAGTAGTGATTAAAATCTGTTGCTTCAAATTTTTTGAAATGTAGCTTATGCATATGCTTCCTCCAAACTAATTTTCATTTGTACTTCAGAAAAGATAAACGATCGTTAAATAGTGATTTCTATTTGATTGCCTTCTGGATCGTTTATTACACTTTCGTAATAGCCATCTCCAGTGAAACGTGGTCCATTTAATAAAGGATAACCAGCTTCTTTTAACGTTTTTGTCAGTTCATTTACACGTTCTTCACTTCCAACAGAGAAAGCCATATGTGCATAGCCAGTTATATTAAGATTAGGCTCGTTCTCTATACCTTTCTTACGCATAATTTCAAGGCGCGCTCCAGATTCGAACGTAATAAAATAAGATTCGAATTGTTTTGCTTCATTATGATATAAAGAGTTTGCTTTGCCGTTGAAATATTTTGTATAAAAAGTGCGCATTAATTCTAAGTCATTTACCCAAATTGCGATATGTTCGATTTTCATAGGTTTCACCAATCCTATCTGTACTAATTAGGCTTCCACTGTATAAAAGTTGCATTTACATTGCAAGAAATGTGATTGGGTGTTAAAGATAATTGTTAATTTTGGGTTGTATACGTACATACAATGTGTAATTAAGTGAATGACTTACATAGAAATTACAGAAAAGGGTGAATGAGACTTATGAGTCAATTAGAGCAAACAATGTACGTTGGTGTCATCATGTCTATTGTACTATCCGTAATGATTTTGGGGTCTTTATATTATAATCCTCGTCTTTCGTTAAATGATTATCCAAAAGATATTCAAAAGGTAGTTTTTCCGAAATCGATTAATGAAAAAAAGCAAACGATTTACTTTAGTATTGCATACAATGTGATTCTCTTCGGTACTCCTTTCGTTTCAACATATATACTACATCAACATGAAAAACTATTGTATATTGAGGCCTATTTACATAGTTTTAGCATTTTAATGATTTTCAATTTAGTAGATTTATTAATAATCGATTGGCTTATATTTTGCTGGATTACTCCGAGATTTGTTGTTATTCCTAGTACGGAAGGGATGAAGGGCTATAAAGATTATAAGTTTCATTTAAGCGGAGCGATAGTGGGTACTCCTTTTTTAGCAATCGTAAGTTTATTTCTGGCAGGAATTGCGACGACTATTTAGTATAAAGAAGAAGGATAGGAAACGTTTATACAAGGTAAGGAGATTTATAATTTATAGAATTATAAATGAGAATTTGATACTATTGAAGTAAAGGGTTCTAATAACATCATATTAAGCAATATCGATATATGGTTGCAAATGTTTTGATATTCCGTGAAATCACCTAATTTTATGGAAGCATTTGATAGAACTCAAAAAACGCAATGGAGGCTAATATGAAAAAAATAATTGGCGCAGCAACAGCAACAGTTCTTGGATTGGGGGCTTTTACCACATCTGCTATCGCAGAAACTATCGTAACAGCGGATGTACTCAACGTACGTGAAAAGCCAACTACGGAATCAAAAGTTGTCGAAAAAGTAAAAGAAGGACAAAAGTTAAAGGTCATACATACTGAAGAAGGATGGTCAAAAATTGATTTAAATGGTAAAGAATTGTTTGTAAGTTCGGAGTATACAAAAGATATTTATCATGTAACAGCAAACCTATTAAATGTACGTTCTGAAGCAAACACAGAATCAGAAATTCTTGGCAGACTGAAAAAAGATGATGTAATTGAATCAACTCATCAAGTAAAAGACGGATGGCTACAATTTGAGTATAAAGGAAAAACAGTTTATGCAAATGTTTCTTTCCTATCAAGTACAGCACCAATTGAAAAGAAAGTTGAAGAGAAAACGAAGCAAGTAGCGAAAGTACAAAAAGTGGTAAATGCAAAGGAAGAAGCAAAAACGCAGGAAGAAGTAAAAGTACAAGAAGAAGCAAAGCCTAGGGAAGAAGCGAAAGTACAAGAAGTAGCAAAGCCTAGGGAAGAAGTAAAAGTACAAGAAGTAACAAAGCCTAGGGAAGAAGTAAAAGTACAAGAAGAAGCAAAGCCTAGGGAAGAAGTAAAAGTACAAGAAGAAGCAAAGCCTAGGGAAGAAGTAAAAGTACAAGAAGAAGCAAAGCCTAGGGAAGAAGTAAAAGTACAAGAAGAAGCAAAGCCTAAGGAAGAAGCAAAAGCACAAGAAATAGCCAAAGCAAAAGAAGAAGCGAAAGCACGAGAAATAGCAAAAGCGAAAGAAGAAGCGAAAGCGCAAGAAATAGCCAAAGCAAAAGAAGAAGTGAAAGCGCAAGAAATAGCCAAGGCTAAGGAAGAAGCAAAAGCACAAGAAATAGCCAAAGCAAAAGAAGAAGCGAAAGCGCAAGAAATAGCCAAAGTAAAAGAAGAAGTGAAAGCGCAAGAAATAGCCAAGGCTAAGGAAGAAGCAAAAGCACAAGAAATAGCCAAAGCAAAAGAAGAAGCGAAAGCGCAAGAAATAGCAAAAGCGAAGGAAGAAGCGAAAGCGCAAGAAATAGCCAAAGCAAAAGAAGAAGCGAAAGCACGAGAAATAGCAATGGCTAAGGAAGAAGCAAAAGCAAAAGAAGTATCTAAAAATAACACACAGTCTGCTAAACGTGAACTAACAGTAGTAGCGACAGCTTATACTGCTGATCCAAGTGAAAATGGTACATATGGTGGACGCGTTTTAACTGCGATGGGGCATGATTTAACGGCTAATCCGAATATGAGAATTATCGCAGTTGATCCGAAAGTAATTCCATTAGGATCAAAAGTATGGGTAGAAAATTATGGTGAAGCAATCGCTGGTGATACCGGAAGTGCAATTAAAGGTAATCGTATTGATGTTTTAATGGGTTCAAAAAGTAAGGCAATGAATTGGGGAAGACAAACAGTTAAAGTAAAAGTTCTATAATAACGATAGTTATCCAAATAGAAGTCAGTTCTCTAATATTGAGACTGGCTTTTGTTTTTGAGTTAGTGTAATTCATTGGAAAACTTTGTTGATCTGACATAGGCTTTTCAAGGGATGTGTTGCTAAATCTGCACCAAAACTTAAATTAAATATGACACTTGTATTATATCTATAAAACACAAAAGTAAGACTGACTCTTTATGTCAGTCTTACTTTTGTATCGTAACATCATTAAGAATTGCATGAAATATATCTTTTTGCGTGAAATCATCTGTAAAAACAGTTTCTCCATTCACTTCAATCGTATCGTGCGGACTATACCATTTCTGTAATGCATCCTCACCAAATTCATGCCGTTTTTCTCTAGTATTATGCCGTCTAATCGTTTCTTCGAGTGATAAATCGAAGTAATATGTATACGCGTTTCCTTCAAAATAATATATCAATTCTTTTAACATATCTCCATATCTACGACTGTTTAAAATACCTTCTAAAATAACAAATTCACATTTTCCTTTTCCGTACTTCGTAATTTCAAAGATTAAATCATGAGATAAGTTACCCATCGTGTCGTGTACTTTTAACATATCTCTACGCACGACATCTTGAGAGACTAGAAGTGTTCCTTGCCCGAAATGTTCTTGTAATTTCTTTGCGATTGTTGTTTTGCCACTCGCGGAGTTTCCCCTAAGGATAATTAAAGTTGATTTTTGTATAGGATTAGACATAATATATTTCCCCCCAACACCTTTGAATATATAGAAGATTTTAACAAAATTTGCAAGGGAAGTGTATAATCAATTTGATAGGAATAAAAAAGGTGGGAGATAGATGGGAAATAAATTAAATAAAGCGCAGCCGATTTGGAAGTGAAATTGGTTTCGTTATTTAGGGGCATTTATAATTGTGCAATTTATTTTTATAATTTGTGATGTTGCCGAATGGGCACCAAACTTTAGACCAGGAGGAGAATTTTTTAATAGAATTTTAAATTCTCAATTTTTCACGGAATGGTTCACTCCATATAAAGTCCCTCAGTTTAATTTATTTACAGCGTTTTTTGCGATAACATTACTACCATATGCACTAGTAGGTGCAATTAAAGATGTAATATCAAAGAAAAATATTAATGAACAATAGAGGTGTAACATGCTTTTTCAAAAAGGAGAATTATGGGTTAAGTACGTAATAGAAAACGACGCACCTATCATTTCTAAATGGTTAAAAGACCCAGAAGTCCTACGGTATTACGAAGGAAGAGATAATCCGCAATCTGTAGAAAAGGTACTTGAACATTTTATACATAATCCAAACAGTGATGAAAAAAGATGTTTAATAGAATTTGATGAAGTGCCGATCGGTTATATTCAAATGTACGCAGTTGATTCTGAATGGAAAGCGTTATATGGATATGAAGAATCGCATAATGTATGGGGGATGGATCAATTTATCGGAGAACCGACCTTTTGGGGAAAGGGAATTGGAACAAAACTCGTTCAAGCAGCGATTACATACATTATAGAAAACGTGGGAGCGGAAGCAATCGCAATGGACCCTAAAGTAAATAATGAACGCGCGATAAAGTGTTATGAAAAATGCGGATTTAAAAAAGTGAAGGTTTTAAAGGAACATGAGTTACATGAGGGGAAATTAGAAGATTGTTGGATAATGGAATATAAACAATTATAATACTTTATGTAAGGGCTTATACAAACAAAGGGGGATGCGCGAAATGAAAAAAGCATTAATAGTAATTGATGTGCAAGCAGGTATGTATACAGCAGGAATGCCACATAATGGGGAAAAGTTATTAAAAACATTGCAAGAGCTTATTGGGGAATGTCGTTCAAATGATATTCCAGTTATTTATGTTCAACATAATGGGTCAAAAGACGATCCGTTAGAAAAAGGTACAGATGGCTGGCAAATCCATGCGGCGATTGCACCGCGAGAAGGAGACAATATTGTTGAAAAGACGACGCCAGATTCATTCTATAAGACGAACTTAAACGAACTGTTACAAGAAAAAGGAATTGAACACGTTATTATTTCAGGAATGCAAACAGAGTACTGTGTGGATACGACAACTCGCAGAGCGTTTAGTGAAGGATATAAAGTAACGTTAGTGAGTGATGCACATAGTACCTTTGAAACAGAAGTATTGCGTGCTGAAGATATTGTTAAGCATCATAACGCAGTGTTTAGAGCGTTTGCTGATGTTGTTGCACTAAACGATTTGAAGGTAGAAGCATAAGTGGGAATGGGGCCGTCTCTATATGAGGGGCCTCTTTATTATTGGGATTTTTAAAGTAAAACTAAGATAGAAATAAAACATTGCATTGATGTATACATTAAATCTTCGTAGTGTCAGATGTTATATTTTTAGTATATGTCTCTTTATCATTCGGTACTCTATGTATCAAGAAATAAAAAAGATGAGGGGATTCCCGATAAACAATAGTTAAATGAGTGTGACAACGTGTCGTATTTTTCCTTTGACGTATGACACATTGTCATGCGATAATGATTTATACTCAATTATGACACGTTGTCATATGATGGTTAGATTAGAGGGAATGATGTTTTTAAACAAGTTGTGTTAGTGTACTTACAAAGCTGGATTCAATAGAATTATTAAAATTTAATTAGAATAATGGCGATTATCCATTAATAGGGCTTAAATGATCTCTTGCATTTTTTAGAATAGTACTAATGAAAAAGAGCAATATTTATAAAAGGATATGACATGTTGTCACATATTTGATAGGAGGAAGAAGGATGCCTAAACAAACATTTTTTAATTTGGAAAGAGAAAAAAAAGAAGTATTAATTCAGGCAGCGATGAAAGAATTTTCAAGAGTTCCACTATTCGAAGCATCGATTTCCAATATTATTAAAGATGCTAGAATACCGAGGGGAAGTTTTTATCAATACTTTGAGGATAAAGAAGATGTTTTCTTCTTTTTATTAAATGATCATTCTAAAAAAGATAATGAAAAGTTTATTTCAATATTAAAAGAAAATGAGGGTGATCTATTTGACTCATATATTGAATTGTATCAATACATCTTGAAAAAATTTCAAAACTTAGAAAATCGAAACTTTTTTAGGAACGCCTTTTTAAATATGAATTATAAAGTTGAAAATACATTTACTCGGAATATGAATGAGGATGATCATAAAAATAGATTGTCTGAAATCATGATTTTAATAAATAAAGAAAAATTAAATATTGCAGAGGAACGAGAAATATTCCATGTCATAAAGATTATCACGGCGGTGACTTTTCACAATCTTATTCAAAATTTCGCGAAGGAAATACCATTCGATGAATCGGTGAAAAACTATACTTTAGAACTTTCATTACTAAAAAAAGGGCTCTATAAAAGGGTGGATAATTAAATGATATCCATAAAAAAAGTGGGGGATTTAATAGGGTGACTTCTTTTATTAGTAACCGACGTGAAGGTGATTCTATTTAGAATTATTTTTCACTATATCATTGGCATATTAACGAAAAATGAGGAGAAATGTAAATATGTTGAAAATATTTAAATACTTAAAACAAAAAGAATGGATACTTATTGTTGCTAGTATTGTGTTCATTGTAGGTCAAGTTTGGTTAGATTTGAAGCTACCAGATTTTATGTCTGAAATTACGACCCTTGTACAGACAAAGGGTAGCGAAACGAGCGATATATGGGCAGCAGGAGGAAAGATGCTTTTATGTGCTCTCGGCAGTATGGTATTGTCAGTTATTGTTGGTTATTTTGCGGCAAGAGTAGCAACATCTCTTTCAAAAGAATTAAGAAAAGGGGTATTTGACAAAACGCTATCTTTCTCTATGGAAGAAATTAATGGTTTTTCAACGGCAAGTCTTATTACTCGTTCTACTAATGATATAACACAAATACAGCAGACTGTTGCAATGGGTCTTCAAGTTATGATTAAAGCCCCTATCCTTGCGGTTTGGGCCATTTTGAAAATTACAGGGAAAAGTTGGGAATGGTCAGCGGCAACAGGAGTAGCTGTCGTTGTTTTGCTTGTAATGATAGGCAGCATTATCATCTTTGTGTTACCGAAATTTAAAGTAGTTCAAAAAATGACAGATAATCTGAACCTAGTAACAAGAGAAGGTTTAACTGGTATTCGTGTTGTTCATGCCTATAACGCACAAGAGTATCAGGAGAAAAAATTTGAAAAAGCAAATAAAGATTTAACAGATACTAATCTTTTGGTGAACCGTCTGATGGCCATTATGCAACCGGGTATGGGTCTAATTATGTCAGTTTTAACTCTTTCTATCTATTGGATTGGGGCTCATTTGATTATGAACGCAGGTGGAATGGATCGAATCGGTTTGTTCAGTGATATGGTAGTATTTTCGTCTTATGCAATGCAGGTGGTTATGGCGTTTATGTTATTGGCGATGACGTTCATTATGCTACCAAGAGCATCAGTATCTGCAGCACGTATTAATGAAGTACTAGATACGCCTCAGACAATTACCGATGGAGAAATACAATCGTCACCTAAGGGAATAGAAGGTGAAATCGAACTGCGTAATGTCAGCTTTAAATATCCTGATGCAGGAGAATATGTTTTGAAAGATATTAGTTTTACGGCACATAAAGGTGAAACTGTCGCTTTTATTGGCTCTACTGGTAGTGGTAAAAGTACGCTGATTAATTTAATCCCAAGATTTTATGACGTTACTGAGGGAGAGGTTATAGTCGACGGAATCAATGTAAAAGAGTATGCACAAGAAACCCTTCATAATAAGCTTGGTTATGTGTCTCAAAAAGCCGTATTATTTTCAGGTACAGTAAAATCCAATGTGGCATACGGTGATAACGGCCAAACTTTGCCGACAGATGAGGATATCAAAAAAGCGGTGGAAATTGCCCAAGGAAAAGAATTTGTAGAAAAAATGGATGGCGAATATAATGCTGATATTGCCCAAGGCGGTACAAACCTTTCTGGAGGACAAAAACAACGCCTTTCTATTGCAAGAGCAGTGAGCAGAAATCCAGAAATCTTTATTTTTGATGATTCATTCTCTGCTTTAGATTATAAAACAGACCGTCAGCTTCGTTCCACCTTGAAAAAAGAAACGAAAGGTGCAACCACTTTGATTGTAGCGCAGCGAATTGGAACGATTAAAGATGCTGATAAAATCATCGTTCTTGATGAAGGTAAAATCGTTGGTATGGGAACACATGGTGAATTGTTGGAAACTTGTAAGACTTATCAGGAAATTGCCTATTCACAATTATCGAAGGAGGAGCTGGGAAATGCGTAATAATCAAACAAATAGTCCTCGAAAAGGTGCCGGTGGTCCAGGAGGAATGCCAGCTCCTGGAGAAAAGCCAAAGAACTTTAAAAAACCGTGGGGAAAGTTAATTGCCTATTGTAAACCGTATTTACCAGCGATTATCTTTGCACTTGTATTGGCAGCTGTAGGAACCATTTTCACTATCATTGGACCAAATATGCTTAGTGAGATAACCGATTTAATTACAGAGGGTATTGCAGGTAAGATTGATATTACCGCTATAGGAAATATTGCTGTACTTCTTGCTATTTTGTACGGACTGAGTTTTATTTTCAGCTATATTCAGTCGTTTATTATGGCTACTATTACTCAGCGAGTATCCAAACGGTTACGTACGGATATTGCTGACAAAATCGATAAATTACCATTAAAATACTTTGACTCTACAACATATGGAGATGTGTTAAGTCGTGTCACGAATGATGTGGATATGATTGGTCAGACTTTAAATCAAAGTGTTGGTTCGTTAGTGACAGCGGTCGTTATGTTCTTAGGGTCTTTAATTATGATGTTCTCTATTAATGTTACGATGACACTTTCTGCTATTGCTGCAACGGCCGTTGGGTTTGTATTAATGATTTTCATCATATCCAAATCGCAAAAATATTTCATACGTCAGCAGAAGGACCTTGGTAGAATGAATGGTCATATTGAAGAAATCTATTCAGGGCATGATGTACTGAAAGTTTATAACGGTGATAAAGAAGCGAAGCAACAATTTAATAAAGTCAATGAAAGTCTTTTTAGAAGTGCATGGAGATCACAGTTTATGTCTGGGATGATGATGCCTCTTATGATCTTCATTGGAAATTTAGGTTATGTTGTTGTTTGTGTAGTAGGTGCTACACTAGCGATGAAAGGTACCATTACATTTGGTGTAATCGTTTCATTTATGGTTTATATCCGCTTATTTACACAGCCATTGTCCCAGCTAGCACAGGCAGCTACAAGCTTGCAGTCAACTGCTGCAGCAAGCGAACGTGTATTTGAATTTTTAGGCGAAGGTGAGCTTGAAGACGAAAGTGATAAAGAAGTTATGTTAGATGCCAATGATGTTAAAGGTAATGTGGAATTTAAAAACGTTAAGTTTGGATATACGAAAGAGAAGCTTATTATTAAAGATTTCTCTGCTCATATAAAATCCGGCCAAAAAGTCGCAATTGTCGGACCTACTGGTGCTGGAAAAACAACGCTTGTTAATCTCCTCATGCGTTTCTATGAAGTAGATAGTGGGGAAATCAAGATTGAGGATGTATCGACTAAGTCGATTACCCGTAAAAATGTTCATGATCTATTTTGTATGGTATTACAAGATACTTGGTTATTCGAAGGTACGATTAAGGAAAATATCATTTATAATAAAGAAGATGTAACTGATGAAGAAGTAGTTGCAGCTTGTAAGGCAGTAGGTTTGGACCATTTTATTAAAACTTTACCGAAAGGTTACGATACAGCATTAAATGATAAAGCGAGTTTATCTGTAGGACAAAAACAGCTACTTACTATTGCAAGGGCAATGGTAAAAAAAGCACCGTTGCTTATTTTAGACGAGGCCACTAGTTCCGTTGACACTCGTACTGAAGCGCTTATTCAAGAGGCGATGGATAAATTGATGGTGGATAAAACATCATTTGTTATTGCGCATAGACTTTCAACGATTAGAAACGCCGATTTGATTTTGGTTATGAAAGACGGAGATGTTATTGAAAGTGGTAATCACGAAGAGTTAATTGCAGAAAAAGGATTCTATGCGGATTTATACAATAGTCAGTTTGAAGACGCATCTTAAAAATCGAAATGGTTTTGTTTTAAGCAAAGAAAAAGCAGGAATAAGTCGAGAAATAAGAAGTATTATTTAGTCAATAAATTATAAAGTTTGATTATCCCCTTAAAGGAGATAGTGTATAAAACTACATTTTCAATGTGGAATGTTACACTATACCTGAAGGGGATTTTTTATGGAGAAAAATATAACAACATTTCCAAAGTATATAGAGGGGGGAATGGAAAACGGTACATTAATGATGAATGTGACTATATTTTGAATCAAAAGTAATTCACGTAGTATCACTTTCTTGTCTAAATATGTTGGTGAATCGATATAGCTGCTTATGTAATTTCATGTACCGAATTTACAGTACAAAAAAAGGAGCACCACATAATCAAAAGGGGAGCTCCTTCACCAAAACGTTACTTCTTCTTATCTTTATCCAACACATTCTGTTCTTCAGCGAACTCCGTACCATATGCAAGGCGGCGATTAATTCGAATGTTATCATTGTTGTGCCTTGAGTGGGAATTAGAAAAGCGATGGACGATTACTTCTGATAATGTAAAGACGATGGCAGAAAGGATACTGCCCCATGCAATTTGCATGTAGTTGTCTAATAAAATATTACCGAAAATCCAAACGCTTAAATACGTAAGTAAGAAATCCGTCATAATGGCAGCGGAATTGCCAATTCGATTTAAAATAATTTTATCAACAAACATATAAGAAACGATTGTGACGAAGAGACTAAAAGAAATGATTTGGACGAGCGTTGCTGGGAAAAATAGAGCTAGTCCGATACTAAAAGCGATGATGCATGATATAAATTTGATAAGTATTACAGTAATATCACTCAATATTTACACCTCCCATTTATACATAGTTTTACAATAAATTCAGGAGTTCATACATTGGAACGGTTTAATTTATATAAAACTTTATCACATCGAAATCTTATCTAAATATTAAAAAAACAATCAAAAAATGTTATAGTGAAATGAGAGCGTATGACATTTTTAGGTAAGGGGGAATCCGGGATGTGGATTACTTCAGAAGTAGAAATTCCAGATGAGTTAATCGATCACCTTGAACAAGGGAAGTTAGTATTATTCGTTGGAGCAGGAGTTTCTATGAAGGGGAAATCAAACTTACCGAATTTCGATGATTTAGTTGATGAAATTTCGAAAGCTTTATATGTCGAAAGGCGTGAGATGACAGAACCCCACGATTATTATCTCGGTAAAATTGCGAAAACGAAAGATGTGCATCAAGTTGCAAGAGACCTCGTTAATATAGAAAAATCAAAACCAAATTCATTACACTATGCGATTCCAAGGCTGTTTCCGTTAGATACGGATGTTCGAATTGTAACGACAAACTTTGATCAACATTTTACGTCTGTAATTGCAGAAATGAATAGAGAGCTGAATATTTATTATGCACCTGCTTTACCGACAGGGAGAGCGTTTAAAGGGTTGGCTTACATACATGGGAATATAGAACAAGAGAAAGAAGCTTTAATTTTAACGGATGGTGATTTTGGAAGGGCTTACTTAACAGAAGGATGGGCGAGACGATTTTTAGTTGATTTATTTTCAAATTACACTGTTTTATTCGTTGGGTATAGTCATAATGATCCTGTAATGAAATATTTAGCAACAGGCTTACCACCGAGTACAAGGCGTTATGCTTTCGTCGCACAAGGGGATAATACATATCATTGGGAGCATTTAGGGATAAGACCGATTGTGTATCCGAATAAAGCAAATAATCATCAGGCACTTGTCAAAGCTGTGAAGCGGTGGGCGGAATTAATGGGGGATAATTATATTACGAAAAGAATGCGTATTCGTGATATTGTAACCGTTCCTCCATCAGTAGAGCAGGAGCAATTATCGTATATAAAACAGTCAATAAAAAAAATTGAAACCGTTCGGTACTTTGTTGAATTTGCTCGTGATTACGAGTGGGTGGAATGGCTTGAAGCGGAGGGGAAACTAAGAAATTTATTTCGGCTTACAGCAAATTACGATGAAGTAGATGAATTACTTGCAGAATGGTTAGTGGAGCAATTCCTTTTTACTCATCAAAAAGAACTATTTCAATTGATTTTTAAAAATCATTCTAAAATATCCCCGTTATTGTGGCGAATAATTTGTACTTACTTGAACGATACGAAAGAAACGATGGATCCTTTGTTGTTTACAAAATGGACATTGCTTATATTAGAAACGGCAGAAAAAGATAGTAGCTCTATTGAAATGATTTCATACTTACTGCAAAAATGTTCTTTCCCAGAGCATAAAGAAATTGCTTTATTGTTACTAACGTTTATTTTAGATGGAAAACTTAAATTGAAGCGTGTAAGAAAATGGGAAAATGATGCGCAAGAATCAATTGAACTAGAGGAATCGAGTCGTTTACCGGTGTCTAAATTTTCTCATGTGGAGCTAATTTGGAATGATAAGATGAGACCGCATATTACTTATTACGCTGTTCCAATTATGGTGATGGGATTAGAAAAGATGCGCCTGTTGTCATTAAGACAAACAGCACTGAAAAAAAGAAATAAGGATAATGTAGAGAGAGAGTTTTATCAAAATGACCTCGCATTTTTAATTCAAATTGTAAAAGAGTGTCTTACATATTTATGTGAAAACAACGAGAAAAAAGCGGATTATTATATTACCGAAATGATAGAAACAGATAGTATACTTCAAAAGCGAATCGCGATTGAAGCGATGAATAAAAATGTGTTCGTTACTGCGGATGTCAAATTGAAGTGGTTACTACATGAAGGCCTTCTGCTAGATTTCACATATAAACATGAAGTGTTTCAACTTTTAAAGAATTATTATGCAGATGCTTTAGAAGAAACAAAAGAAGAAGTGATTCAAACTGTATTAGAACATCTTGCAGAAGAGAGGGCGTTTGATGCTTGTCTCGTATTAGATTCATTATTTGCATGCGATGCGAATAGTCGATGCACGATAGAAGGATATGAATTAATGAAACAAAAGCACCCTCATTTTTCTTCTGATCGATACAGTGTTCCGAAGAAAGAATCTATTGAACAAAGCATTACTTGTAATGTAACAGCTGATGGATTACTACAGCTGAAAGACGATGAAATAATGAAGCAAGTTCTGCAATTTTCTCAAGATGGTGTTTTTGAGCAACGTCATTTTTTAGAGATGTTATCAAAAGCATGTAAATTGAATGTAGAGTGGAGTATTTCGTTTGCTTATCAACTAGTAGGCGTACATGAAATTAGTAATGAAGTTTGGTTTGTTTGTATTAGAGAATGGCGAAATAATAGGAATTTAACGAGTGAGCAAATTCAAAGGATTATTCCGTTATTGCAGAAGTTTTCTCGAAATACTACTTTACATTGGTTAATTAGTAGTTTTCTATATGAAATTAGCAATCGATTAGAAGAGCTAGAAGAAAATAGTATACGGGTTGTAAAGCGCTTTGCTTTTTCCGTATTTCCACATGTTATGAGAGGGGAAACAGATTTTAAAATTGGAAAACAAGAGTTTTACAATGAGTCTATACAACATCCTGCTGGGAAGATGACAGCTGTATTGCTAAAACTGTTAGCGTACGATCACTTATATGATCGCAATGTATATGAATATTTATTTTTATTTGAGGAACAGGTAAGGGTTACTTCGGAAAGAACGAACTTTATGTTAGCTCGTTTAACAGCAGATATTACGTTTTTATACCATATTGAGAAGCAATGGTGTCGAAAATATTTATTACCTTACTTAGATTTAAAGAAAGAAAACGAGCTGACCAAATATGCGTGGGCGGGATTATGTTATACGCAAATTAATTTACCTCTATTTACAGAAATAAAGAGATATATTAAATATGCGGTAGAACATTTAGAGGTGCTGCATCCGTATACGAGAGAAGCATTTTTAAAATGGCTTAGCTTTGTATTTATTAAATGTGTACTGTATTGGGAGCAAAAAACAGATTGGTTATACCCACTCTTAATGCAAGTAAACGAAAATAATAAAATTAAATTTATGCAGTATGTATGCTACTACGTAAAAACGTTAAGCGGAAAAGAACAACAAAAATTTTGGACAGCATGGCTAAGTGTATTTTTAAGAGAACGTCCGAAAATGGGTGTAATAACTACGAGAGAATATATGATGCTTTTACGTATTGTATTATGTATGGATGAGATTTTAGAAAAAGGACTTTGTGTTATATCAAGTAAATTTCTAGGTGTAGAAGGGCAATGCAATCAAGAGGAAATGAAACAGTTATTTACTGAGATGCTTGAAAAGAAGAATAGCATGAAAGAATATAAAGGGCTTTATGCAAATGTCTTTTTTATTTTACTTCAAACACGTCAAGAAGCTGATTTACTTGAGAAGGAAATCATACAAATAAAAGAACAATTAATTGAGTATGGAGTAGAAAAACACGTATTAAAATTAATTGAAAATGAGATGATTCGTATCGGAATAGTAATGGAGAATTTGCAAGAAGAATTCTAGGGTGAAAGCGGAATTTTTTTAAAAAAAATAAAAAGTTGTTGACAGTGTTTTAAAAAGCGTTCTATAATACAAATCATACTTATTCAATTTCAAAAACATTTGAATAAACAAAGTGCAATGAAGAGATCACAGTAGTGGTTAGTCTTACTGTAACAGAGAGCTGGTGGTTGGTGTGAACCAGTACAGGGATAATCATGAATTACAGTCTTGGAGCATCTTTTTCGTAGTAAAGATACAATTGTCTTTATGAAGAAAGAGCGGTCAAATGATCGTTAACAGTGAAGAGAGGTAGACGGAAAGTTAGTCTACAACTAGGGTGGTACCGCGATAAATATCGTCCCTACTGATTTATTCAGTAGGGAATTTTTGTATTTTGACGGTCCAACTTGAAAATATAATAAACATGCGTTGAAAGGAAAGGCAGTAGTTGTTGTTTCCCTGTAACAGAGAGCTGGTGGTTGGTGCGAACCAGTACAAAAACAAGAGCGAATTACAGTCCTGGAGCATCTTTTTCGTAGTAAAGATATGTATCTTTATGAAGGGAAAGACGGTCACATTGATCGTTAACAATGAAGAGAGGTAGACGAAATAAGTCTACAACTAGGGTGGTACCGCGATAAATATCGTCCCTACTGATTGAATCAGTAGGGCTTTTTTGTACAAAAAAGTGGCGTATTAACTAGTAGTTAGTGTCTTTATGGTAATTATTAGTTTAAAATAAGAAGAGGTATCGATTCCACTTTAAATTTGTATAATTAACCAGTTCTGAAAATAGAGAATTTTTCATTCTCTTACTATACTTTTAAAACATTAGAGGAGGATTTCCAAATGGCAAATCATGAATTAGATCAATTACGTAAACAGGTAGATGAAATTAACTTACAACTATTACACCTATTAAACAAACGCGGTGAAATCGTTCAAAAAATCGGGGAACAAAAACAAGTACAAGGTACGAAACGTTTTGACCCAGTACGTGAGCGTGAAGTGCTTGATATGATCGAAGAGCATAACGAAGGACCATTCGAAACATCAACAGTTCAGCATATTTTCAAAACGATTTTCAAAGCAAGCTTAGAATTACAAGAAGATGATAACCGTAAAGCGTTACTAGTATCACGTAAAAAGAAAAAAGAAAATACAATCGTTAATGTGAAAGGCGAATTGATTGGAAACGGAACACAAACGTTCATCATGGGACCTTGTGCAGTAGAAAGCTTAGAGCAAGTTCGCCAAGTAGGGCAAGCGATGAAAGATCAAGGGCTAAAATTAATGCGCGGTGGTGCTTTCAAACCGAGAACATCTCCATACGATTTCCAAGGTTTAGGAGTAGAAGGATTACAAATTTTACGCCAAGTAGCAGATGAATTCGACTTAGCGATTATTAGTGAAATTTTAAATCCGAACGATGTTGAAATGGCATTAGAATACGTTGATGTAATTCAAGTTGGCGCACGTAACATGCAAAACTTCGATTTACTACGAGCTGTAGGTAAAGTTAACAAGCCAGTATTACTAAAACGTGGATTAGCAGCAACAATTGATGAGTTCATTAATGCAGCGGAATACATTATTGCGCAAGGAAATGACCAAATTATTCTATGTGAGCGCGGTATTCGCACATACGAGAGAGCGACACGTAACACATTAGATATTTCAGCAGTACCGATTTTAAAGAAAGAAACACATTTACCAGTTATCGTTGACGTAACACATTCAACAGGACGTAGAGATCTATTATTACCAACAGCGAAAGCGGCACTTGCAATTGGAGCAGATGCAGTAATGGCTGAAGTTCATCCGGATCCAGCAGTTGCATTATCAGATTCTGCACAACAAATGGATATTCCAGAATTCCATAGATTCATGGATGAGTTAAAAGGTTTCAAAAATAAATTATCTTAATTCCATATCATATATGCGCTGAAGAGGAAACAGTAGTGCTTATCTCACTGTTAAAGAGAGCTGATGGTCGGTGTGAATCAGTACAAAGGTAAGCATGAATTACAGCCTTGGAGCATCTTTCTCGCCAACTTTTGAAGGGAAAGACGGTCAAACGATCGTTAAAGAAGAAGAGAGGTAGACGAAATAAGTCTACAACTAGGGTGGTACCGCGATAAACATCGTCCCTACTGAGCGCTCAGTAGGGACTTTTTTGTACAAAAAAATAGTAAAGGGGCAAGAGAAATGAGATACATTACAGCTGGAGAATCACATGGTCCGCAGTTAACAGTTATTTTAGAAGGTGTACCAGCAGGTTTATCACTAACAGCGGAACATATTAATAAAGAATTATTAAGAAGACAAAAAGGGCATGGGCGCGGAAGACGCATGCAAATTGAAACAGATACAGTTGAAATTGTAAGTGGTGTTCGTCACGGGATGGCACTTGGCTCACCGATTACGTTAATCGTAAAAAATGATGATTTCAAACATTGGACGAAAGTAATGGGTGCAGACCCGATTTCGGAGCAAGAAAGTAAAGAAATGAAGCGTACGATTACAAAACCACGTCCAGGACATGCGGATTTAAATGGAGCGATAAAGTATGGCCATCGTGACATAAGAAATGTATTAGAGCGCTCTTCTGCAAGAGAAACGACAGTTAGAGTTGCGGCTGGTGCAGTTGCGAAACAAATTTTGAAAGAACTAGGTGTGGAAATCGCAGGACATGTTCTTGAAATTGGTGGAGTAAAAGCGAAGCCTATTACTCACTTACCGATAGAAGAAATTCAAACGATTACTGAAAACTCACCTGTTCGATGTTTAGATAAAGAAGTAGAACAAGAGATGATGGATGCGATTGATGATGCGAAAAGTAGCGGGGATTCAATCGGTGGTATTGTTGAAGTAATTGCAGAAGGTATGCCAATTGGAGTTGGTAGCTACGTTCATTACGACCGTAAATTAGATGCAAAACTTGCCGGTGCTATAATGAGTGTGAATGCATTTAAAGGTGCTGAAATCGGAATTGGTTTTGAAGCGGCAAGACAGCCGGGAAGTAAAGTGCACGATGAAATTATATGGGATGAAGAAAAAGGATACACGAGAAAAACGAATAATGCGGGCGGTTTAGAAGGCGGTATGACAACAGGTATGCCAATTGTCGTAAGAGGTGTAATGAAGCCAATTCCTACATTATATAAACCGTTAGCAAGCGTAGATATTGATACGAAAGAAGCGTTCCAAGCGAGTATTGAAAGATCTGATAGTTGTGCAGTACCTGCAGCAGGTGTTGTAGCTGAAGCTGTTGTTGCATGGGAACTTGCAGCTGCGCTAGTCGAACAATTCGGAAAAGATCGCATGGAGTTATTAAAGAAAAACATTTCGCAACATAACAAATACGCAAAAGAATTTTAATGAAAAGGTGGATTTAACATGCGAGTAAAGGATCAATTATCATCATTACAACCGTATAAACCAGGTAAATCACCAGAGCAAATGAAAGAAGTATACGGGAATCATTCATTTGTTAAGTTAGCATCAAATGAAAATCCATTTGGTTGTTCACCTCGTGTTTTAGGAGAATTACAAAAATCGTGGCAGGAACATGCATTATACCCAGATGGCGGAGCTACAACGCTCCGTCAAACGATTGCAGAGAAATTACAAGTGCAAATGGAACAAGTGCTTTGTGGTAGTGGGCTCGATGAAGTCATTCAAATTATAAGCCGTGCAGTGCTCAGAGCAGGAGATAACATTGTTACTGCAGGTGCAACATTCCCTCAATATCGTCATCATGCGGTTATTGAAGGATGTGAAGTGAAAGAGGTTCCTTTAAATAACGGTGTATATGATCTAGACGAAATTTCTTCAGCGGTTGATGAACATACAAAAATCGTATGGATTTGTAATCCGAATAATCCGACAGGCACATATGTTAATGAGCGAAAATTGACTCAATTTATTGAAGGTATTAGTGAAAATACGTTAATTGTCATTGATGAAGCGTACTATGAATACGTAACAGCAAAAGATTTTCCAAAGACATTACCACTTCTGGAAAAGCATAAAAACATTCTTGTACTTAGAACATTTTCTAAAGCGTACGGATTAGCTTCTTTCCGCGTTGGATATGCAATTGGACAGGAAGAGTTAATTGAGAAATTAAATGTTGTCCGTTTGCCATTTAACGTATCTTCATTAGCGCAAAAAGCGGCAACGATTGCCTTTAGTGATGAAGCGTTTATTGAGGAAATAGTACGTGTTAATAAAGAGGGATTACAACAGTACGAAAGTTTTTGTACTGAAAATGAAATCCCGTTTTATCCGTCGCAAACGAACTTTATCTTCTTACCAGTAGATGATGCGGGGGAAATTTATGAAGCTTGCGCGCACGCGGGGTTTATTATTCGTCCGTTTCCAAATGGCGTCCGTATTACAATCGGAACTAGGGAACAAAATGAGGGAGTGATTTCAGTGTTAAAACAACACTTTGAAAATAAAAAAAGTAAGTCTCGAGATGAGGCAAATGTGTAAAAAGGTAGTATTAATCGGTACTGGATTAATAGGAGGCTCTCTTGCATTAGCGATTAAAAAAGAGCACGATGTAACGATTATCGGTTATGACATATTTAAAGAGCAAGTAGAGCGCGCAAAAGAATTACATGTAGTTGATGAAGTAGCAATAGATTTACAGCGTGCATGTGAGGAGGCACATTTAATTATTTTTGCCTCTCCAGTTGAAGAAACGAAAAAGTTATTACACAAACTTGCATCATTTCATTTACGAGAAGATGTTATTGTTACCGATGTAGGAAGTACGAAAGGGACAATTATGAATGAAGCGGAAGCTTTATTATCAAAGAAAGTTTCTTTTATCGGTGGACATCCAATGGCAGGTTCTCATAAAACTGGCGTTGAAAGTGCGAAGGCGCACCTTTTCGAAAACGCATTTTACATTTTAACGCCAATGAATCACGTGCAGGCGGATCAAGTAGATGAGCTGAAAGAATGGTTAAAAGGAACCGGCTCGCATTTTCTCGTTTTAAATACAAAAGAACACGATTATGTAACAGGCATTGTTAGCCATTTTCCGCATCTAATCGCAGCAGGATTAGTAAAACAAGTTGAGAAACATGCAGGGGATAACCCGCTTATTCACCAACTAGCGGCAGGCGGATTTAAAGATATAACGCGTATCGCATCAAGTAGTCCGAAAATGTGGAGTGATATCGTAAAGCAAAATCGCGGACATTTATTGGAACTATTAGAAGAATGGATCTCAGAAATGGAAGAGTTATATAAGACGGTTTCTAAAGGAGATGCAGGTGAAATACAAAACTATTTTGCTGACGCAAAAGAATACCGTGATTCTTTACCAGTACGAAAAAGAGGTGCAATTCCTGCCTATCACGACTTATACGTCGATGTTTTAGATAAAGTAGGGGCATTGGCTCATATTACGAGTATTTTGGCACGCGAAGAAATTAGTATTACGAACTTGCAAATATTAGAAGCGCGAGAAGGATTGCTTGGAGTATTACGCATTAGCTTCCAAAGAGAAGAAGATCGCATGAAGGCAAAGCTGGCGCTAGGAAAAGAAGAATACCAAACGTATGAAACAATTTAAAAAGAGGGTGACAATGTGAAAGTAACTACAATACAACCTGTAACTAGCGGATTGAATGGGGCAATTACAATCCCAGGTGATAAATCAATTTCCCATCGCGCTGTCATGTTCGGTGCGATTGCAGAAGGGAAAACAACAATTAAAGGTTTCCTTCCTGGTGCGGATTGTTTAAGTACGATTTCTTGTTTTAAAGAAATGGGAGTAGAGATTACGCAAAATGAAGACGAAGTTACGGTAATTGGAAAAGGATTAGAAGGTTTACAAGAGCCAAAAGCTGTATTAGATGTTGGAAATTCTGGTACAACGATTCGATTAATGTCAGGAATACTTGCAAACACACCATTCTTTTCTTGCGTGCAAGGTGATGCTTCAATTGCGAAGAGACCGATGCAACGTGTAACAAATCCACTAAAGCAAATGGGTGCAAAAATTGATGGCCGAGAAGAAGGAACGTTTACGCCGCTCACAATACGAGGCGGGAATTTAAAGGCGATTGAATATACTTCACAGGTAGCAAGTGCACAAGTGAAATCAGCTATTTTACTTGCAGGCCTTCGCGCAGAAGGTGTAACAACTGTTACAGAGCCTCATATTTCGCGTGATCATACAGAAAGAATGCTTGAGGCGTTTGGCGTTACAGTAAATCGCGTGGGGAAAACTGCAAAACTAGCTGGTGGACAAAAGCTAAAAGGAACAGACATTCAAGTTCCGGGTGACGTATCATCTGCGGCATTTTTCTTAGTAGCAGGTGCAATTATTCCAAATAGTAAACTACTATTACAAAATGTAGGAATGAATCCGACTCGTACAGGTATTATTGATGTTCTTGAGAAAATGGGGGCTACGTTTACTGAAGAGCCAATTAACGAAGGTGCATCAGAACCTGCTGCAAACATTACGATCGAAACATCTTCATTAAAAGGAATCGAAATTGGTGGAGATATTATCCCAAGATTAATCGATGAAATTCCTGTTATCGCCTTAGCGGCAACGCAAGCGGAAGGAATTACAGTCATTAAAGATGCACACGAACTAAAAGTGAAAGAAACGAATCGTATCGATACAGTCGTTGCTGAACTAACAAAACTAGGAGCTCGCATAGAAGCGACCGACGATGGAATGATTATTTACGGTAAATGTAAGCTAAAAGGAACTACAGTACATAGTCACGGTGATCACCGCATTGGAATGATGCTTGCGATTGCTGGCTGCATTGCTGAAGGAAAAACAACAATTGAAGATGCAGAAGCAGTAGGTGTATCATATCCTACATTCTTCGACGAACTTCAAAAGTTAGCTAAATAAAGTGATGAGAAGCAGGTACGTAATGTATCTGCTTTTTTATGTTAGATTGTTGTTAAATCGATATCTTTTGTTGAAACGTCTGTGTAGCTTCACTTACCGAACTATAATATTAAGAATTATGGTACAATTCAAACAGGGAATGGAGGAGAATTATATGAACGTCATACAGTTAAAAGAAGATAAGTTCAGAGAAGCACTAGCCTTATCAGAATATGCTTTTCAATATAAAGTAAATGAAGAACGAGTGCAGCAACAACTTACACGAATGAAGGAAAGTCATCAAATATATGGCATTATGGAAGGTGAAGAGTTAGCAGCAAAGTTGCACTTAATTCCTTTTCATATTTACATAGGAAAAGAAAAGTTTAAAATGGGCGGCGTTGCGGGGGTAGCGACGTATCCGGAATATAGAAGAAGTGGATATGTAAAAGAGTTACTTCAGCATTCACTACAAACTATGAAAAGAGATGGATATAGTGTATCGATGTTACATCCATTTGCGGTTTCATTTTATCGTAAATATGGCTGGGAACTTTGTGCGAATCGAATAGTATGTCAGATGACAAAGAGCGATTTAATAATTAAAAAACAAGTGAATGGTACAGTGAAACGTTTTAGTAAAGATAATCATCCAGAAGAAGTAGAGAATCTATATGAAACATTTGCAGAACGATTTTCTGGTATGTTAGTTCGCGGACGTAAATGGTGGCTACAAGCGGTGTATCATGATTTAACATTGGCAGTTTACTATGATGAAAATAAAACGGCGGCTGGTTACATTTTATACAAAATAGAGAATTCTAAAATGAAAGTAGAAGAATTTGTCCCATTACATAATGAAGCAAGAATTGGTCTTTGGAACTTCATCTGCCAACATGATTCTATGATTAAAGATCTAGAAATGATACTAAGTGAGACAGAACCACTTCTTTACACATTACAAGAACCACGAGTAAAAGCAGAAGTAACTCCATATTTCATGGGAAGAATTGTAGATGTAGAACAGTTTTTTAAACAATATGAATGGAACTGGAACAACGAAGAGCAAGAAGTAATATTACACATTACAGATTCATTTGCTCCGTGGAATAACGTAACTGTGAAACTTGTAAATCATGAAGTAACAATTATAAAAGGTGGGACATTGAATAAAGGAATTAGCCTGGATATAAATGCGCTATCTACAATAATGTTTGGTTACAAGCGCCCATTAGAACTAAATGAGCTAGAATTAATTAGCGGAAGTGAAGAGGAGATACGAACATTTGAGAATGTAGTACCGATGCGTGAAGCATTTATTTATGATTTCTTTTAATTAATGTCATGTGCTATGTATGAGTAACAAAGTACTATAATGATAAACTTTTTATTATAGTACTTTTCTATTTAATAGAGTGAAATCATTGTTTTAGGAGGAAAAGTAAAATGATTAGGCAAGCCGTAGGTGCGGTCGTATTCCAACACAGTGAATTTTTATTGGTACATAAGGTGAAAATTAGCGACATAGATGGAGAATATGCTATGTCAAAGGGGGAATGGGATTTTCCTAAAGGTGGAGTGAAACATACAGATAATGATTTAGAGAGTGCTATTTTGAGAGAGCTGGAAGAAGAAACTGGATCTACAAAGTTTAAAGTTATAAAACAATTTGAAGATAAAATTTGCTTTGGCTTTCCTGAAGAACTCAAAATGAAAATTGGATATGAAGAGCAAGAAACTACTATGTTTTATGTAGAATATATAGGTGACAGAATAGATTTACATCCAAAAGATAATGAAATAAGTCAAGTTCAATTTTTTAAGATACAAGATGTATTGAGGGTTTTAAGTCATGATGATACAAAGAAATTTTTTGATGGGATAACGCAAAAAATGTATTAATATCTTAATTGAGTGTGTTATTTGATAAATGTTTCAATAGCGTATTTACACACTTGACTTTTAATCCATGTAATTTATAATTAAAAACGGAATGAATTTTCATTCCTGAAAATTGAGGTGAGAAAAATGGCTAAAAATAAGCAAGAGGATATTTTTGATGCTGCTATAAAACTTTTCGCAGAGCGTGGTTACGATGGTACGACAATTCCGATGATCGCTGAAAAAGCAAACGTCGGCGCTGGTACTATTTATCGCTATTTTGAAAATAAAGAGGCACTCGTTAACTCATTATTTTCAAAAAGCATGCTACAGCTATCTGAAACAATAAAGACTGATTTTCCTGTTGAAGCAAATATTCGAGAACAGTTTAGTCATACGTATAACCGTTTATTTGAATTTGCGAGAAATAATGTGGATGCTTTTCTTTTTACAAATTCGCACTGTGATAGTTATTTTCTTGATGAACAGAGTAAGAAAATATTTGACGATTTTATAGGCTTCTTTATGAATATTATTGAAGATGGAATCGAAAAAGGTTTTCTTCGTCCATTGCCTATAATTGCTTTAATTATTATTGTATATCAACCGCTTGAAAAATTAATAAAAGTAATGGCGACAGGGCAATTAGAATACTCAAAAGAATTAGTAAAAGAATTGGAAGAGAGCTCTTGGAATGCTATTAGAATCATTTGATTCTATAGCTTTATAAGGACAGGAATGAACATTCATTCCTAAATAAATATAAAAAACGATTACAGGAGATGATATATCTGTACAATTAAAGGAATGAATATTCATTCCGCAGGGAGTGATTTAATAGAATTGAAAAATACTTTAATAGGATGATAGGAATGAACGTTCATTCCGAAATGATATTTTCAAAAATAGGGAATGAATATTCATTCCCTATGCACCATGAAACTCTAATAACAGGAGATGATTCAAATGAACAAACTAAAAAGTTGGAGAAGTTTATCGTTTCTATTATGGATAGTTATTACTATTACAATGATCGTAACGATGCCTAATATGGATAAATTAGTGAAAGAAAAAGGGCAAATTACGATTCCGAAAACAGAACAAAGCAGTATTGCTGACAAGATGATAAAAGAAATGGATAAAGAAGGGGCTGAAAAGTATGAAATTATAGCTGTCTTTAATAGTGGTAGTAAGAAGACTTTAACGAATGAGCAAAAAGAGGAAATAACAAAAACGATCAACGCTTTACAAAATGAAAAAGAGCAATTAGGAATTAAGGAAGTTGTTTCACATTTAGATAATAAAAATCTGGAGAAACAATTAGTTTCTAAAGATAATACGACTATATTAACGCAAATATCGGTAGATAAAAAACATGGTGAAATATCAAAAGTTGCAAATGCGCTTCATAATAAAATTAAACCGAAAGGAGTTAAGACGTACTTAACAGGAAGTGATTTAATAGCGGGTGATTTTCTTACATCCTCTCAAGAGGGTGTAAAAAAGACGGAAGTTATTTCAATCATTTTCATTCTAGTTGTATTAATCATTGTATTTCGTTCACCAATTGTTCCGATTGTTTCTCTTCTTACAGTGGGTGTATCGTATTTAGTTTCAATGGGGATTATTGCTCATTTAGTCGATCAATTTAATTTTCCGTTTTCAAACTTTACACAAGTGTTTGTAGTCGTCGTACTGTTTGGGGTGGGAACAGACTATAATATTTTATTATATACGAGATTTAAAGAAGAATTAAGTCAACAAGAAAATGCATATTTAGCTACGAAAGAGACATTTAAATCGGCAGGGAAAACCATTTTATATAGCGGGATAGCGGTGCTAATTGGTTTTGCATCACTTGCTTTAGCGAGTTTTAATTTATATCAATCTACTTCAGCAGTAGCGATTGGCGTCGCAGTATTACTACTCGTATTAATCACTTTAAATCCATTTTTCATGGTGTTATTAGGAAAAGGAATGTTTTATCCAGTAAAAACATTTAAAGGTCATGAGGATAGTCGCTTATGGGGGTTCTTTGCGAAAAACTCAGTAGCAAGACCATTTATCGCTTTAATCATTGTATTTGTGATATCGATTCCTTTTGTATTAAAATACTCTAACACGCTGAATTACAATGATTTATTTGAAGTGGATAATAAATATGAATCAAAAATGGGAATTAACGTAATAGAAGAACATTTTCCACCTGGTTTTTCTTCACCAAGTACGTTAGTCATTCAATCGGATAATAATTTAGATGAGGCGACTTCTCTTCAAACTTTAGATGAACTAACTGATAAAATTTCAAAAGTTAAAGGAGTTTCAGAAGTATATTCACCGACGCGTCCAACTGGTGATAAGATAAAAGAATTGTATTTAAATAAACAAGCGAGAGAGTTAAATACAGGCTTAGGTGATGCCAATGGTGGTATAAAGGAAATTAATGAAGGATTAACTGATGCGAAAGACAAAATGGGTAGTAATGACTCAAATAGTCTCGCAAATGTTCAAAAGTTAATTGATGGAACGAACGAGGCGAAAAATGGAGTATCAGCATTAGGAACGGCCTTAAATCAATTATCGAATGGTATAAATGATGGAGTGCAAGGCGCGCAACAAATTGAGCGTGGGTTAGCTTCATTAAACGAAAATGTTAATGTGTTATCCAATGCAACTTCACAGCTTCATGCTGGCTATGCACAGCTAGAAAAAGGTTTAAGTTCTTACGATCAATACTTCGGAAATATTTCGCAAGCGATTGATGGTGCGAAGAAAGGATACGAACAAATTGAAACGTTAATGACCAATTTCATTCAAACGAAACCAGAATTAGTAAATGACCCGAACATACAGCAAACATTAGGAATTGCTAAAGAAGCTCAAAAACAATTAACTGGACTTTCAAAAGAATTAAATCAATTGGCGGTGCAGCATAAAGCAGCGATGAATTCATTTAAAGAAGCGAATCAATCGTTATTGAAAGTCGATAATGGTTTAAAAGAAATGAATAATGGAGTTACCAAGTTACAAAAAGGAGCTGCTGAGCTGAACAAAGGATTGAGCGAAGGGGCTACAGGTTCAAAACAAATTGCGAACAAATCAACTGAGTTACAATCCGGATTAACGAAAATAAACGATGGGCAAGGGCAACTTTTAACAGGGCTTAAAGATTTGCAAGAAAAGATGGGGCAATTACAATCAGGCTTATCTAAAAGTACAGAAGGGCTTGGAAAGGTAAGTAACGGCCTAGGGGATGCTCAGAAATATTTAGGCGAGCTTAATGAATCAAAAAGCTCTGAGAAATTTTATATTCCAAAAGAAGTTTTAGCGGGAGAAGATTTCCAAAAAGCATTGAATACGTACATGTCACATGATAGAAAAATTGCTAAAATGACAATTATTTTAGACGTAAATCCGTATTCAAAAGAAGCGATGCCAATCATACAAGAGATTAATAAAACGATAGATGGTACGTTAAATGGTACAGAATTAAAATCGGTGAAAAAAGCGATCGGCGGGACAACAGCTAGAAACGTTGATTTAAAAGAAGTAACCGGGCAAGATTTCCTACGTACTGCTACGATTATGTTATTAGGGATTGCGCTTGTATTAATCGTGATTACACGTTCATTCTTAAACTCAATCTTTATTATTGGGTCGTTAATTTTAGCGTACTTTGCATCACTTGGTATAAGTGAACAAATTAGTGCACATGTATTAAACGTAGAGTCATTAAGCTGGAATGTACCTTTCTTTAGCTTCATTATGATTGTCGCTTTAGGAGTGGATTATAGCATTTTCGTAATGATGCGTTATAACGAGCTAGAAGGGGATTCAGCAACGAAAATTGTAAATGCATCTCGTCATATAGGAGGAGTTGTACTATCAGCGGCACTTATTTTAGGAGGGACATTTGCAGCATTAATTCCTTCAGGTGTATTAACGCTAATACAAGTGGCATTAGTTGTTGGCATTGCTCTTATACTATTAGCTTTAATTGTTATGCCAATTTTATTACCAGCTTTAATAGGGTTAACGAGTAAAATACAAAGTTATAAAAAGAAAATAATTGATACGAAGTAATAAAAAAACTGTAGAGAGTGTGTTCTCTACAGTTTTTTATTGAAAAACAGAGTGAAGGACGTTTGCGAATAAACGAAAAAACACTTTCTAATATATGATAAAATATAGTTAGGGAAATGTGGGAAATATCCACACTCTTTTTTGCAGTAGGAGGGGTTTATGGGTAACAACCAAATCATTCGTTTATTGTATGGTATTTTAAGTTTTGCTGGGGCAATTATATTCTTGAGTTTGTGTGAATATCTTTTTGATATGAATTTGTATAACGAAATGACCGATTCATTTATATTCACTTTTCTTTAATACATAATATCCCAATGGAATATCGTGTGTTTCCGTTTGTTTTGAGTATTGTTACTAGTTATGTATACCGAAAAACAAATTCATTGCTAGCACCAATCTTTATTCACTGTATATGGAATTTAACTAGTACTATTTAAAATGCTGTATTAACCAATAAATCAATGTAATAACCACACCATAAAAGCAATCAACCGTTGCTATTCATCCAGCTTCTACTATATAATAGCTATAGTCTACAATAATTGAGTCGTAATATGCGATTTTTTAAGACAATCGGTGAGAAAACGCTGAAATAAGCGGTATTAGTAGGAGGACACAAATGATTACAGTAAGTAACGTTAGTTTGCGTTTCGCAGATCGCAAATTATTTGAAGATGTTAACATAAAATTCACGCCAGGTAATTGCTACGGTTTAATCGGAGCAAACGGTGCTGGTAAATCAACATTTCTAAAGATTTTATCTGGAGAAATTGACCAATCAACAGGTGACATACATATTACGCCAGGTGAGCGTCTAGCAGTATTAAAACAGAATCACTTCGAATATGAAGAGTTCCCTGCACTAGAAACAGTAATGATGGGTCACACACGTCTTTATAAAGTAATGCAAGAGAAAAATGCAATTTACATGAAAGAAGACTTTAGTGATGAAGATGGCATGCGTGCTGCAGAACTTGAAGGTGAGTTCGCTGAGCTAAACGGTTGGGAAGCTGAGTCAGAAGCTGCAATCCTTCTAAAAGGATTAGGTATCGGCGAAGATATTCATGATAAAAAGATGTCTGAATTAACAGGGGCAGAGAAAGTAAAAGTATTACTTGCTCAAGCTTTATTCGGTCAACCTGACATTCTATTACTAGATGAGCCTACCAACCATTTGGACTTAAAAGCGATTCAATGGTTAGAAAACTTCTTAATGAACTTTGATAATACAGTTATCGTTGTATCCCATGACCGTCACTTCTTAAATAAAGTATGTACGCACATGGCTGATCTTGATTTCGGTAAAATTCAATTATACGTTGGTAACTATGACTTCTGGTATGAGTCAAGCCAATTAGCATTAAAACTAACGCAAGATTCTAACAAGAAAAAAGAAGAGAAAGTAAAAGAGTTACAAAACTTTATTGCGCGCTTTAGCTCAAACGCATCTAAAGCGAAGCAAGCAACTTCTCGTAAAAAATTATTAGATAAAATTACATTAGATGATATTAGACCGTCATCACGTCGTTATCCGTTCGTTGGTTTCACACCAGAGCGTGAAGTAGGAAATGACTTATTAACGGTTGAAGGTATTTCTAAAACAATCGACGGAGAAAAAGTATTAGATAATGTGAACTTCACTTTAAATAAAGGTGATAAAGTTGCATTTATCGGCCGTAACGATATTGCAATGACAACATTATTTAAAATTCTTATGGGTGAAATGGAGCCAGATAGCGGTTCATTCAAATGGGGTGTAACAACATCTCAAGCTCATTTCCCAAGAGATAACTCTGAGTACTTCGAGAACAGTGATTACACTTTAATTGATTGGTTACGTCAGTTCTCTCCACAAGATGAATCAGAAAGTTTCTTACGTGGTTTCTTAGGCCGTATGCTATTCTCTGGTGAAGAAGTAAAGAAAAACGTTTCTGTTTTATCTGGAGGAGAAAAAGTTCGTTGTATGTTATCTAAAATGATGTTAAGCGGTGCAAACGTATTAACATTAGATGATCCAACGAACCATTTAGACCTTGAGTCTATTACAGCATTAAACAACGGTTTAATCACATTTAAAGGAACATTACTATTCACTTCTCATGACCATCAGTTCGTACAAACAATTGCAAACCGTATTATCGAAGTAACGCCAAACGGTGTAGTTGATAAGGTAGCGACGTATGATGAGTTCTTAGAAAATGAAGAACTTCAAAAACAAGTTGATGCAATGTACAAAGGTCAATAATGAATGATTAAAACCCCCGCTCTCTTTTATGAGAGCGGGGGTTTTGTTGAAAAGAAATACTATTTTTTGATTTAAATATAGGATGGTACTAAAATGAATAATTATTCAAGAATAACATTAATGATGGTGAAGGATTTTGATGTTGCACTTGAAAAAGATTTGAAGCATGGATAAACCCAAAACTGATGGAGAAATGATTTTTTACGTTGGAAGGAACAAATAAAGTAACGAAAAATACTTCTTGTTGATCATCGTGGCGGAAAAGATTATGGAGCAATTGGGGAATATATCGAAATGAATCGTCCTAAAAAAATTAGTATTTACATTAAAAACGCCGCAGTTTAGTGAATTATCAGACAAAATTACAGTTGAAATAAAAGAGAAACAACAAGGATTTGAAATGATATTTTCACAAAATATAATCGTTGCTCATGAAGAAGATTGGACAAAATATGATGTTGAAAAAGCTTTAAAGGGGTGTCATGATGGCTCTGAACATGGTTGGAACGTTAATGTTCATGGGACTTAAAGAATTGTTTAAAAGAAGAGGGAATAGCTACAAAGGATGATAAACAGTAGTCGAAAAAGTGTAGTTTGAGCAAATTGCCCAAACTACACTTTTTATTTTATGAAATTGGGTAGTTTACATGAATGTACCAAAATTGGAGATAGATTAGTTTGCAAATGAGGAAATAAAGGATTATAGTTTGTGGAGTCATAATTAGTGGATGAGCCTTGGGAGAAAACAGGAAATGTTACAAATGTATTTTGTTAAATAGAAACCAAGGTCAAAATGTTTAAAAAGAAATAGTTGAATAAATAAAAGCTACAAATTATAATTACTAATATTCTTCATATAGTTAAACAAATAAAATCTATCTGAAGAAGAAAAATCAAATAGAGAGACAGACTTATACAAAATAAGCCTTGGATGATCAAAAGAGGTGGAGAGATGCAACAATTTTTATTAAAGAGTAAACGAGTATTAAGTAATCATTTTGGATTTTTCGTATTTGCCGTTATTTTACTTTGGTTAAAAACATATGCAGCATATGTGACAGAATTTAATTTAGGGATATCGAACACAATCCAAAAGTTCTTACTGTTTTTCAACCCGTTAAGCTCAGCAGTTCTATTTTTAGGGCTCGCATTATTCGCAAAAGGGAAACGAGCTTACATTTGGTTAATTATTATTAATTTGCTAATGTCTATACTTTTATACGCAAACGTAGTATATTATCGCTTTTTCAGTGATTTTATTACGTTCCCGACATTAACACAATCGAATAACTTTGGAGATTTAGGTGGTAGTATTTTTGCATTGCTACACTTATATGATCCACTATATTTCTTAGATACAATCATTTTAATTGTTTTAGTCGCAACGAAATTTGTAAATCCTAAACCAATCCGTGTTGCGAAGCATAAATTATCTCTAGTATTTGTAGCAGGTATTTTATTCTTTAGCGTTAACTTAGGTCTGGCAGAATCTGACCGTCCTGAATTGTTAACAAGAACATTTGACCGCAATTATATCGTGAAATATTTAGGGGCGTACAACTTTACGATTTATGATGGTATTCAAAGTGCGAAAGCTTCAACAGAACGAGCATTAGCTGATGGCGATAATATGACAGAAGTTAGAAACTATCTTACATCAACTTATGCAAGTCCAAATCCTGAGTATTTTGGTAAAGGAAAAGGAATGAACGTAATTTATATTCATTTAGAGTCATTCCAAAACTTTTTACTAAACTACAAGCTAAATGGTCAAGAGGTTACACCATTCTTAAACTCATTTACAAAAGATGCGAATACGTTATACTTTGATAACTTCTTCCATCAAACAGGACAGGGTAAAACATCTGATGCGGAGTTCATGTTAGAGAATTCAATGTTTGGATTACCGCAAGGATCTGTTTTTACAAATAAAGCTCATAACACGTATCAATCAGCACCAGCTATTTTAGGTCAACAAGGATATACATCAGCAGTGTTCCACGGTAACTACAAAACGTTCTGGAACCGTGATGAAATTTATAAATCGTTTGGTTTTAATAAATTCTTTGATGCGTCATACTATGATATGAACGAAAAAGATGTAGTAAACTATGGCTTAAAAGATAAACCGTTCTTTAATGAATCAATTCCGTTATTACAAACGTTGAAGCAACCGTTCTATTCGAAGTTCATTACGTTATCGAACCATTTCCCTTATCCGATTGATAAAGCGGAGGCAACGATTGAACCAGCTAAAACAGGTGATTCATCAGTAGATACGTACTTCCAAACAGCACGCTATTTAGATGAATCTGTAAAAGGATTCATGGATTACTTGAAACAATCTGGTTTATACGATAACTCAATTATCGTTATGTACGGTGACCATTACGGTATTTCAGATAATCATAGTGCAGCAATGTCTCAAATAATGGGTAAAGAAATGAACTCATTTGAAAATGCTCAATTACAACGTGTACCATTAATCATTCGCGTACCTGGAATGGAAGGCGGCGTACAACATCAATATGGCGGAGAAATTGACGTTCTTCCAACGTTATTACACTTACTAGGTACAGATACAAAAAATTATGTCCAATTCGGATCAGATTTATTATCACCAGAGCATAAACAAGTCGTTCCGTTCCGTAACGGTAACTACGTAAGCCCAACAGTTACAGCACTTAACGGCAAATACTATGATACAGCGACTGGGAAACCAGTAGAATTTACAGATGAAATAAAACAAAATGAACAAATGGTTCAAAAATCACTAAAATACTCCGACCAAGTTGTTAACGGTGACTTATTACGATTCTACACACCAGAAGGATTTACACCGGTAGAACCTTCTAAGTATAACTATAACAATCGTGATAACAATAAAACGAAGGTGAAGACGACTGAAGACGGAGAAACAAAATAAATAACAAAAAATCCTACTCGTATAGAAAACGAGTAGGATTTTTTGTTTTAATATTTACTTTCGGATTTTTGGAGTGCTACTTTTTTAGGCATAAAACATGCGATAATCAAAGCTACAAAAGATAAGACTAACATAAATACGTAGGCATCACTTGAGCTGAAGATAGAAGCTAATTTCGTTACTTGCATAGCTGATATGCTTCCGTTCTCACTAGATAACTGTGAAGTATGTGAAGTGGATTGAATTGTATACACAGTGATGATGACTGCTGTTCCAATAGCACCTGCTAATTGACGTACGGTATTATTCACTGCAGAACCATGTGAACCCAGTTCTCTTGGTAAAGCGTTTAAACCTGCTGTATTTAAAGGCATCGAAATGAAACTTAGTCCAATGCGTAGAATAATGGTGCGAACCATTAAATACATATAAGTGGTGGATTCGGTCAAATCAAGTACACCCCACATCGATATAATGATACATATTAAGCCTGTAATAAAGAGTGGTTTTGCCCCGTATTTATCAAACAGTTTGCCTGTGATAGGTGATAAGAAGGCATTAATTACAGCACCAGGTAATAGAAGTAAACCTGATTCAAAAGCAGTGAAACCTCGTCCATTTTGCAAGTAAATCGGTAAAAGAATTAAATCAGCATACATAATCATCGTAATGAGTACGTTAATGACTGATGTAAGAGTGAAAATTTTATACTTAAATACGGATAAATTTAATAGTGGATCGCTAGACTTTATTTGACGTAAACAGAATAGAGTTGTAACGATTATTCCAATGATAATTGTAGTAATAACAACTGGATGATCCCATCCTTTGCTTCCCGCACTACTAAATCCGAATATAATACAACCAAAGCCAATCGTTGATAAAATGGCACTTACGATGTCTAATTTTGCTTTTGTTGTCTTAGCAACATTCATTAAATATTTTAGCGCGAGAATAATAACGATTAATACAAATGGAGCTAATCCAATAAATAACCATCTCCATGATACATATTCAATGATAAAGCCAGATAATGTTGGAGCGATGGCTGGCGCAAAAATTATGGCGAAACCAATGGTTCCCATAATACTTCCACGCTTTTCACTAGGGTACAAATATAAAATAACAGTCATCATTAGCGGCATAATAATTCCTGCCCCTACGGCTTGAATCATTCTTCCTGTTAACAAAATGCCAAAATTCATAGCGCATGCACAGAGAACAGTCCCAATAAACAAGGAGAGCATCGCGCTAATAAACAGCTGCCTTGTTGTAAAGCGCTTCATTAAAAATGCAGTAATTGGCACGAGAACACCATTTATAAGCATAAAACCTGTTGATAGCCATTGCACTGTTGCAGCGGTAACATCAAATACCTCCATTAAATTACTCATTGCCACATTTAATAGTGTCTGATTTAATGTTGATAAAAAACAGCCGGCAATGAGCACAACTAATATAATTTTTTTATTTCTTTCTGATATTTCCTTTTGCATTGGTAAACTCCTTCATTGTTGCCTTGATTTATCGACAATGTGTCGATAAAATTAATGGTAACAAAATATATTTTCTTTGACCATGAACAGTTTTTTTGAAAATGTTCACTACTCGACATAGATGGTATATGATGTCGATAAAGTTAAAGAAAATCTATAAAGGGGTTTCAAAATGTCTACACCTAAAAAAGAAGATCCTCGTACAGTACGTTCAAGAGAAATGTTTAAAAATGCTGTTTTTTCTCTCTTATGTGAGAATCCTAGTATTTCAAGCTTAACGGTTCAGAAAGTAGCGACAACGGCAGGATTAAATCGAACAACATTTTACTTACATTATCAAGATATTCAAGATTTACTAGACCAAATCACTAACGAGATTTTAAATGAGCTTTCTAATAAAATTGTTGATTTAATACATGCAAAAGATTTATCAGAAAAACAAAAGCTAACACAATTACTTGATTATTTATATATCCACCGAAATTATTTATTTATATTATTTAAAATGAATCAATTTGAGGAGCAATTATTTTTATTTTTAAAGCAATTAATAGAAACGAGAAGAGAGAATACGAAAAAGGATTTGCCAGATGATTATGTTGCAGTTGATATTAAAACAGCTTCATTGGTAGGTATTATCATGTGGTGGATAAGGAATGGACTTCACTTTAGTTCAGATTATATTACAAATCAAATTTATTTCATGTACAAAGGGTAATGAGTTAAAAATATTTTATGTATCGACACATTGTATTATTAAGTGCGACACCTAAAGAAAAAAGCCCATATCGCTTCGTATAAAGTAGAAGTTATCACATCACTTACTTCATACAGAAAACTGCCCATGAAGGGTTTCAGGAAGAACTGTCGCACTTAGATTGACAAATTGTCTTTAAAATAAAAAATCGTATTGTATAATTTCATATGCCGCATGTATATAGTAAATTTTTTAAATGAAAGTACAATCATTGCACTGTGCATAAACAAGAATTTGGACTTAATTTTAGAAGAGATACAAGATAAGATATTAATAGAAAGCGATTTCGAACTCTAATTTTGCAAAGTTAGTATCTATACTTGCAATTCTATTTAAGGACAAGTATAGAAAGGGTGTATATCATATATGATATTAGATAATCGAAGTATAAGTATTTTACAGCAAATTATTCAAGCAGATAGCTATGTTTCTGTATCTCAATTAATGGAAGTCATACAAGTTTCAAAGCGAACAATTTATTATGATATGAAGAAAATAGAAGATTGGTTAGTTGCAGAGGATTTAAATTCATATGAATATATTCGCCCTTTAGGCTACTGTTTTGATAATGAAACGAAGCAAAGAGTGATAAAAAAGTTAAATGGATTTACAACAAGCCAATATGAATATTCTCCACATGAACGAAAAATATTGCTGGTTCTTTATATACTAACAACGGAGAAAAGGATTCTATTAGAAGACTTAATAGAACTTGTGCAAGTCAGTCGTAATACTGCTCTTGCTGACTTAAAAAAAATAAAAGAAGAGTTAGTGAAGTTTAAGCTCGCATTAAACTTTAATCGTAAACATGGCTACAATATTATAGGGAATGAACATGGAAAACGAAATATATTAATCTTAAATCTTTCACAAATAATTTCAAAGCATGGATGGGAATATTTAATATCGCATGTGAAATATATTACGAATGATAATAAAAATGTAAAAGATAATAAAGATCACGAGGAACTTCTTATAATAAAAAATATTTTATCAAATTGTGAAGAACTTTTAGGGGTCCAGTACACAGATGAGGTACTTGAAAGTTTAAGCGTTTACATGTATTTATTCCGCAATCGTATTGTAAATGGAAAATGTGTTGAGATGGAAGATGCTGAAAAGGATGTACTAAGAGAAACAAAACAATTTGAAGCAGCAAAATATATTGCAAAACAGTTTGAAAGAGTATTTTTCGTGGATTTTCCAATAGATGAAATTTATTATATTACGACTCATTTGTTAGGAGCAAAAGTAAATGCTCAACAAAAAGACTTTGAAAAAAGTGAGATTGATGGAATACATTCAATAGTCGGATATATGATAAAGGATTTTCAACATTATGCTTGTGTTATATTTCAAGATTTTAAAGGACTTGCTTCAGACCTATATCTGCATATGAAACCGGCATATTATCGTGTAAAGTACGGGATTGAAATAGAAAATCCATTACTTTATACAATCCAGCAAAATTATGAAGAAGTATATACTCTTACAAAAAAAGTAATTCATTATTTTGAAGAATATGTTGGAAAAACAGTTTCAGATGATGAAATGGCATATATCACCATGCACTTTGGTGCTTGGATGAGGAAAGAGGGGATCGTTCCCAGCCCAAGAAAAACCGCGCTACTTGTTTGTCCAAATGGTATTGGTACATCACGTATGTTGCAGTACCAATTAGAGCAAGTGTTTTCAAGTGTAGATATTTTAAAAGCCATTTCAAAGCGGGAATATGAGTCAAATACATTTGATGTAGATTGTATTATTACTACAACTGAACTGGAGAAGGGGAAAATTCCTATCTTTATGGTAAATCCAATTTTGACCGATTCCGAAAAAGCATCGTTACTACGAAAAGTTAATGTAGCTTTATATGGCGAAAATCAAAATGATTCAGTTGATATGATGATGGGTATTATCCAAAAACACACAGACATTTTAGATGGAAAATCTTTGAAAAATGAATTGAGAGAGTTTATGAGTGGTCCGGTACATATTGATAAGGAGGAGAAATATAAGCCTATGTTAAACGAGCTATTAACTAGAGAATTTATAGAGCTTGAGAATCACGTTGAGACGTGGGAGGAAGCAATTCGTGTTGCGTCGGAACCTTTATTACAAAGTGGACATATTTCTGAAGAATATATTTCTGAAATGATTGCGAATGTAAAGAAGTTAGGCCCGTATATTGTAATTGCACCTAAAATCGCTATACCTCATGCTCGTCCAGAAGCAGGTGTCAAAAAATTAGGGATGAGTTTATTACAACTAAAAGAGGGTGTGTTATTTTCAGAAAAACAAGAGCATACTGTAAATTTAATTATTGTATTAGCAGCTATAGATAACGAGACACATTTGAAGGCATTGGCACAATTAAGTGAGATGTTATCTGAACCAACGAACATAGAAATGTTAATGCATTCAAATTCAAAAGATAAAATGCTAGAAATGATAGCTAAATATTCTAATTAAAGGGGAGATTGAAATGAAAAAAGTATTAGTTGTATGTGGAAATGGATTAGGAAGTAGTTTTATTATAGAAATGAATGTAAAGAAAATATTAACTGAACTTGGTATGCAAGCTGAAGTTTCTCATACGGATTTAGCATCAAGTAAATCAGAACAAGCAGATCTATATTTAGGTGCGAAAGATATCATTTGCAACCTTGAAGATGGTACTCGCACAGTTGCTGGATTAACAAACATTCTAGATTTAAATGAAATTAAAGAAGCATTACAAAAACACCTGATGTAGAAACGGTGAAAGGGGAGTAGTGCTATGTTTGATTTAATAATGAAGGATATTTTGGGACAGCCTGCAATATTAGTTGGATTGTTTGCTATGTGTGGTTTACTATTGCAAAAAAAGAATTTTGCAGATACAGTTTCAGGAACATTAAAAACAATTATGGGCTTCGTCGTTTTAGGAGGCGGAGCCACTATATTAATAGGGGCTTTAGATGTTTTTGGTAAAATATTTGATAAAGCATTTCATATTAAAGGGATTATTCCAAATAACGAAGCTGTTGTTGCGATAGCACAGCAAACTTTAGGAACAGAAACGGCATTAATTATGGTATTTGGGATGATTGCTAATTTACTAATTGCACGATTTACAAGATTTAAATATGTATTTTTAACTGGTCATCATACCTTATTCATGGCATGTTTAATTTCAGCTGTATTTTCAACTACAGGGATGAAAGGCGTTTCACTAGTTATTAGTGGGTCTATTATTTTAGGATTACTTATGGTCATTTTTCCAGCTCTACTTCAACCGTATGTTAGAAAAATTACGGGAATGGATGATATCGCAATTGGCCATTTCGGTTCAGTTGGGTATTTAGCAGCAGGATTTGTTGGTAGTAAATTTGGAAATAAGGAAAAATCTACAGAACAAATTAAAGTACCGAAGTCATTAGGGTTTTTACGTGATACATCAGTTTCTATGTCATTAACAATGGCTGTGTTATTCTTTATTGTTGCACCATTTGCTGGGAAAAACTTTATCGAAACAGAATTAAGTAACGGACAAAATTATCTCGTGTATTCATTCATGCAAGCAATTACATTCGCTGCGGGTGTATATATTATTCTAGCTGGTGTCCGTATGTTGATTGCAGAAATTGTCCCTGCATTTAAAGGGATAGCAGATAAACTTGTACCAAATGCCAAACCAGCATTAGATTGTCCAACAATCTTCCCGTTCGCGCCAAATGCAGTTATTATTGGCTTTTTAACAAGTTTTATTGCTGGATTACTATCTATGTTTATTCTTCCGTTTATCGGATTAAGTGTAATAGTGCCAGGATTAATCCCTCATTTCTTCACAGGGGCAACAGCTGCTGTATTTGGAAATGCAACTGGAGGAAGACGAGGAGCAATACTTGGAGCTTTTGTAAATGGATTATTAATCTCATTCCTACCAGCTATATTACTACCTATATTAGGTGGATTAGGATTTGAAAATACAACATTCGGTGATTCTGACTTTGCTGTTGTTGGTATTTTAATTAGTGAAATTGCGAAATTGCTGGGTAATATTTTCTAAAGAATAGAGCATAAAAAGACTTGAATTCTAATTATGAATTCAAGTCTTTTTATTAAATGTAAATATTATAGTGTAAGATAGTGAGGGGATTTGAATATAGGAGTTAGTTTGAAATAACATGTGTTATTATTGTATTGATTGTTTGTACACTTTTTGATTTTTCTTGAGGGCTAATATTAAAACAGAAAAGTATATTTTCAAAATAGGGTAAAATGAAAGGGGTCTATGCATGAATTTTAAAAATGAAAAAATATCATTACATTTAGAGGTTGTAAATTACCAATATGCAGATGCAAAAGACGAGTGTGATAGAAATTGGTTAAGAGTAAAAGCGAAACTATCAGAAGAAAATAAAGTTTTTGAAACGATGGATCCTTTTTTACAAACATACGATTTACAGTACATGATAAAATGGTTTGAATCTTTACCAAACCCTACATATAACGAACTAGATTTCATAGAACCAAATTTAGCGTTTGAATTTATGGGGGAAAAATCAGGGGAGTTTAACATTGTTATTCGCTTATCGCTGGAACTTAACCCCACATGGTGTAAGGAAGAGGAGTACGAATTTTCTATCGGTATAACTCAAGATGATAAGGAGAATATTATTCGTTCTATTGAAGAGCAACAAAAGAAATTCCCAAAACGATAAAAAAAGACTTGATAACCTACAAGAGGAAATCAAGTCTTTTTATTACATACGATTATCATGCCAGAAGTTTAATGGGAAGTGTTCGTTCTCATTATAGGCTTCTAATTCATATCCTCTTTCTTTCAGCCCTTTAATAATTCCAGGTATTGCTTTAACTGATTGTGGATGAATATCATGCATTAGAATAACTTCTGTTGGGTTTGTAGCACCATGTAGAACGTTTTCTACGATTTTAGCAGATGCAGCGTCTACTGGCATTTTGTTGTATTTCCAGTCTAATGAATCAATTGTCCAGTCCCAAACCTTTAAACCATTTTCTACAACTTTGTTGCGAAGGGCTTCATTTAATCCTGGCATTGAGCCGTAAGCAGGACGTGTTAATACTGGTGATTTTCCTAGGACACCAGCGATTAAGCCTTGGTCTTCTTTCATTTCATCAACGTAATGACCTTCTGTGTACAGCTTCTTGTAGTTATGAGTCATACTGTGCATCCCAACATAGTGGCCTTCAGCATTTTCACGTTTTACAAGATCAGGGAAAGCTTTCACGTTTGAACCAATTAGGAAGAATGTTGCTTTTGCATTTTCTCTCTTTAACATATCTAAAAGCTCAGCTGTGTATTTTCCAGGACCATCGTCAAATGTTAAGTAAGCGACTTTTCTAACTTGCCCGTTATAGTGCTTTGGAGCTTCTTTCGGAGCAAGTGACGTTTGAATTTCACTTACAAGTTGAACAGATTTAGCTTCATCCTCTGTACTTGCTAGAGCGATATGTGTTGATCCGTAAGCAGCTTCGTATGTAAATAATACCCCAGCGCAAATCAACAGAGCCCTTTTCACTAAAGTTGTCATCCGAATTCCATTGTGCATAATTTTCCTACTCTCTATAAAAGTTCTACTCTACTATATTAGCAATTTTAGAGGGGGAAATGCAAAAAAACTTTTTTACAAGCGCAAAGAAGTTTGTAAAAAGGTATGCAAGATTTCACTGTTTTGCAGGTTTGAAAAAATGAAACAAGAATTAAATGAATGGAACTGTATGTAAAATGGTTCATTCATGTTTTTTGTTTTAGAAAGGGAGGATAAGTATGAAAAAACTAGCTTGTTTACATGCTCATCATTCAAATATTGAATACATTGACCGAGCTTTGCAATCATTTGGAATCGAAATACTTCATTTTGTAGATCCCATCTTATCACACAGACTAAAAATAGAACGAGAATTTGAAAAAGAAAAAGCACGAAATAAATTAAAAGATAATATAAAGTATATAGCTGAAAGTGATGTAGATACACTTTTATTAACTTGTACAGATTATATTACGCTATTAGATGAGGATTTCAAAATAGACATACCTATATTGAAAATTGAAGAGCCATTTTTTGAAATGATTTGTCATGTTGAAGAGCCACAAACAATACTTTTTACAAATAATCGCACGGTTTCAGGAACGATGGAACGTTTAAAACAATACGCTCGGCAGAATAATAAATCCATACATGTAAAAGTAGAAGTGATAGAAGGGATATTTGAGTTAATTATGAAAGGTCGTAAAGAAGAGCATGATGCTAAGTTAGAAAAGTATTTATATGAAATTATGAAAGATGGAAACGGAATGCTTTCAGTTGCACAATTATCTATGGTAGACGCTGCTACAAGGGTAGAAAATATAATAGGAAGGAACATAATAAACCCGTTGAATGCGCTAGTGGAGTATTGTATACAGAGTGTGAATGAACAACCGTGTGAAAAATAAGGAAGAGGATATTTGTTGTTTTAAAATGCATCATTAAAAATTTCACATACCGTACTTAAAAAATAAATATAGGAAAACCAAAAAGTAATGTAGAATATATCGTACATACATATGTGAAGTCAACAAAATATATAAAAGAGGTGGACCTATGTTACTTGAAAAAGTAATGCAGCAACTAGAAGAATATGGAACAGAACAAAACCGTAAAACCTTTAAAAATCATGGGGCGAAAGAGCCGTTATTTGGAGTTAGTTTTGCAAATTTAAAATTGGTGAAAAAGAAGATAAAAATAGATCATGATTTAGCAATCTCATTATGGGAAACAAAAAATATGGACGCAATGACTTTAGCAACGATGGTTTTAGATCCGAAGAAACTAACGTCAGAACAGCTAAATAGATGGGTTCAGGATGTTGATTATTATTGTTTAATGGACGTTCTTATGACAGCTATATGTACGTCGCCAATCGCGATAGAAAGAATGGAAGAATGGACGAAGTCTGATGATGAATGGATTGGAAGAGCTGGTTGGTCATTATTAGCGAATATCGCAATAAAAAATAAAACGTTAGACGATGACTTTTTCTTACCGTATTTAGAAGAGATTAAAGTTCATATACATAATGAAAAAAATCGAAAAAGAGAAGCGATGAATAGGGCTTTAATTGCGATAGGGGTTCGAAATGAAGCTTTAGAACAACAAGCAATTGAAATTGCACGCGAAATTGGAAAAGTAGAAGTTGATCATGGTGCGACGTCATGTAAAACACCAGATGCAGAATCCTATATTAAAAAGACACGAGAAAGAGCTGAAAAGAAGAAAGTAAAATAAGCGAAGGAGAAAGGCTATGAAACCAATTGAAGCAGCACGAAGTATTATTGCATCACAATTTTCGAATTGTGATGTTGCTTTACTAGGGGGAAGTGTTGCTAGAGGAGAGGCTACGAAAACATCTGACCTTGATATTGTAATATTTGACCAAAGTTTGTCATCTTGTTATAGAGAATCTTTCTATAGTAATGGCTGGCCTGTTGAAGTATTTGTACATAACTTTGAAACGTATAAAACCTTTTTCAAAAGTGATTGTGAGCGCGGGCGACCTTCATTACCTCAATTAGTTTCAGAAGGAATTGTTTTAAAAGGAAATGATGAAATTGTAAAGATACTCAAAAGAGAAGCGAATGATTTATTAAATAAAGGACCAGAAAAATGGACAGAAGAAACGATGAAGCAGAAACGCTATTTTATTACGGATACTTTGGATGACTTCATTGGTGCAGCAAAGAGAGAAGAAGAATTGTTCATCGCGAATTTATTAGCCGATTTAGTACATGAATATGTTTTAAGGGTAAATGGTCAGTGGCTTGGAAATTCAAAATGGTTTATTAGAGTGTTAAGAAGGTATGACGAGCAATATGCAGAACATTTTGTAGCGGCTTTTGATCATTTTTATAAAACAGAGGAGAAAAATGAATTAATTACTTTTGTAGAAAAAACGCTAGATCAGTATGGAGGAAGAATGTTCGAAGGATTTTCTATAGGGAAATGAGAAGGGGATAGCAAAGTGAATATACCATTCGTTCAATTAAGAGAATTGACACTAGACAATGTAGAAGATCGATATCAATGGTCATTAGATACGGAAGTAACAAAGCATTTAGTTGTACCAGATCAATATCCACCGTTCACTCGTGAAGATACGAGAAGGTGGATTGAAGCATGCATAAGTCGAGAGAATGGTTATGAACAACGAGCTATCGTTACAAAGGAAGGTCTACACATTGGATGGATAGACCTAAAAAACTTTGATAAAACGAATAAAAATGCTGAACTAGGAATTGCAATTGGAAATAAAGAATATTGGGGTAAAGGGTATGGAATGGCAGCTCTATACAGTATGTTACAAATTGGCTTTTCTGAATTCGAATTAGAAAAAATTTGGCTACGAGTAGACGAAGATAATTTACAAGCTAGAAAGAGTTATGAAAACGCTGGATTTGTTTGCGAAGGACTAATGAGAAATGATCGATTACGTCAAGGTAAGTTCATTCATCGCTATCGTTATAGTATGTTAAGAGAAGAATATCAATCTATAATTAGTAGTTTGTAAAAATATTATGTAAACCTAAAGGGGATAGAGAAAGATGATTCGATTACTTACAAAAGAGGATGCGGAAAAATATTGGGAGTTACGTTTACAAGCATTGCAAGTAAATCCAGAGGCATTTATAACAACTTATGAAGAAGCGGTGAGCCAGGAGAATCCTCTTGAGCGAGTTGCTAGTAATTTATCATCTAATAGTAGTTGTACATTTGGTGCTTTTAATGAAGAAAATCAATTAATTGGAGTTGTCACTTTACTAATGGAAGAGAAAGAGGCATATAAGCATAAAGGTCATATCGTTGCGATGTATGTAGATGCACAAAACAGGCGGAACGGATTGGCACATGAGTTAATAGCAAATGCCATTCAAAGAGCGCGAGTAATAAAACTAGAGCAATTAACCTTAGGAGTTGTATCCACAAACGAACCAGCAAAAAAATTGTATGGATCAATGGGCTTTAAAACGTATGGAATTGAAAAAAGAGCTATAAAGGTGAATGGTGTGTATAGTGATGATGAAAATATGGTGTTGTTTCTTTAAAGACTACATCCATAATTAGATTTTTGAATATTAATTATATTCATTTTGTTATATAGTAAAAGGAGAAACTATATAAGGGGTTTTAAGATGAAAGCTATTGCAATAGGGATATTGGCATCGTTTTTCTTTGCCTTTACCTTTGTGTTAAACCGATCGATGGACTTAGAAGGTGGAAGTTGGATTTGGAGTGCATCATTACGGTATTACTTTATGGTTCCCATGCTATTACTAATTGTCATGTATAGAGGGAACTTAAAACAACTCTTTCAATACATGAAAAAAAATCCGAAAGAATGGTTGTTATGGAGTATTGTTGGATTTGGTCTTTTTTATGCACCACTTAGCTTTGCAGGTGCGTTCGGACCAGGTTGGCTTGTAGCATCAACATGGCAAATTACGATCGTCGCAGGGATTTTGTTAACACCATTTTTTGCGGTAGACCCATTGCATAAGAAACTTCCTATGAAGGAATTAGTTATGTCGGGCATTATTTTATTCGGTGTTGTACTTATGCAAGTAGAACATGCTTCTTCATTAGGAATTCGTGAAACCGTTTTATGTGTAGTTCCTGTCCTCATTGCTGCGTTTGCATATCCACTTGGAAATAGAAAAATGATGCAAGTATGTAAGGGCGAATTAGATGTATTCCAACGAGTTCTCGGTATGACATTAGCAAGTTTACCATTTTGGTTTATACTATCTGGTTACGAAGTATCTACAGGTGGATTACCGTCAAGTAGCCAAGTTTTCCAATGTTTTATTGTAGCGGTTAGCTCAGGTTTAATTGCGACAGTATTATTTTTCTTTGCGACAGATCTTGTAAAAGATGATCCGCAAAAATTAGCAACAGTCGAGGCGACACAGTCTGGTGAAGTTTTATTTGCGCTAGTAGGAGAGCTCATCTGGCTATCTGCTCTAATTCCGTCTTCATTATCTTGGATTGGAATGAGCCTTGTAATTGTCGGAATGATACTTCATAGTTATGTAGCTGTAGTTGTAAAAAAAGAGGAAAAAATAACCGCGTAAAAAGATTAGCTCTTTTTTAATAAAGAGCTAGTCTTTTTTCATAAGAAAGGATATGGAAGTATGATGTTACAACGTGTTGAGCATTTAGAAATAGATCCAATTAAGGGAGTATTAAAGCATGCGACCGGTCCGAGTGAAGTAAGCTTAATTAAAGCGGTGTCACTGTATGAAAATAATCATGCAGTGCTATATAAATATGGGAATATGGGTTGCATAGGTATTGCATTAATTGATACAAATAGAGCGAAAATGTGTCACATAGCTGTTGCTGAAATATATCGTCATCAAGGAATTGCACTTCAAATGATAAGAGAAATAATTAGGAAGTATGAGTTAATGTATATAGAGGCAGAGACAGACGAAGAGGCAGTCGAATTTTATAAAAAGTGTAGGTTTAAGATTAAAAGTCTGGGAGAAAAATATCCGGGGGTGGAAAGATTTCATTGCTATCTCGGGAATGAACAGTTTAAAAGTATGCGAAATATGTAATTTTACATATTTAGTTTAGTTTGAAAAAAATGATATATACAGTATATAATAAAGGTAATTGGAAAAATATAGATAAATAGAAATTAGGTGTATAACACATGAGAATGGATAAAAGCAAATTTGTGAAAATTGCAGCTTCAATAGGAGTGTCATCTTTTTTATTAACAGGATGTGCTGATAATGATGAAGAGAACGCACAAAAAGAAAGTAGTGCGGTAAAAACAGATGGTATGAAGCAAGAAAGCGAACAAGAAACATTAAATTGTGATGATAAAGCGCCAACGACAGAAAATATAGAAAAAGAAGAATTATGTAGAGATAATAATTCACCTGCTTCATTTAATAATGAGAGCTCCCATCTGCCAATACTTCCGTTCGTTGCTGGATATTTATTAGCAAGTAAGACGTCGAATATGTATAGTACTGCGAAACCAAATCTTACAAAGAAGCCATATACAAATAATATTATCCCATACCGTGAAAAGGATGAGCGAAGAAGTGGTGGCAGCGGTGGTGGTGGGTATTACGGTGGCACTAGTAGCAATAATGATTCTTCAAAGAAAGTGGATTTGAATAAGCAACAGCCGAGCAGTTCAACTAAAGTGGCACCAGATTCAAATACGTCAAAATCATCTACTACGCAAACACCGAAAGTGAATTCTGGTTCAAATGGAATTGGAAACGCAAAAGCACCAGCTGGATCCTAATTTGAAAGGATAATGGAGAAATGTATACAGAACAAGAACAGGAAGCTTATATGAAAGTATGGTTTTCTCTTGCAGAAGAGGCTAGTAGAAATGGATTTACGTGGCCAAGTCTTTTAGAGAATGAAGAATGGAATCAATATATGGCAACTGGTATGTACCGGATGCCAGTACGTACATATACTGCAATTTCTAAAGCAACAGAAGAAATTATGTATGTGTTATATAAAACATATCAATACATTACAAATACACCAGCACAATTTCAAAAACTTGGTTTTTCACCAGAGACGTGGGAAATTGCAAGAATGAAACATACTGGCTTATTTTCATATTTTACAAGGCTTGATTTCATCGTAAATCATGATGATATTAAATTAATTGAAGTAAATTGCGATACTCCGACAGGTTATTTAGAACCATCTGTCGCCAATGAAGTATTGTGCCGTTATCACGATGTGAATCATCCGAATCATATTGAAGAACACATCGTTCAAGCTTGGGAACAAATTAAACATGATTACAAAATAAGTCCTGACGAAACGATTTATTTTACAAGCTACGATTGGCATGATGAAGATCATCAAACAGTTCAGTTTTTAAGAAGTTATTGCTTACAACAACAAACCGATTATGTAGGAATACAAGATATCGTTGTTGCAGATGATGGAATATACACTCCGGCAGGCGATAAAATTAAATACTTATATCGTTTATATCCAATTGAATATTTAGTTGTAGATACTGATAAAAATGGTAAAAGAATTGGTCTGCAATTTTTAGATCATATCGCACAAGGAAGGGTGCAAATTATTAACCCACCAGCTGCTTTTGTTATGCAAAATAAAGGTATGCTCGCATTGATTTGGCAACTTTATGAAGATGAAGTTTTCTTTGACAAAGAAGAACGAGAGATCATTAAGAAATATTTCCTTCCAACGTATTTTACAAATAAACGATTTTTAGAAAGAAAAGAATCTTATGTTTCAAAACCATTATTTGGCCGCGAAGGCGGCGGAGTATCTATCTATGAAAATGATGAACTATTAGCTGAAGATCAAACAGAGTATTATTTTGAACAACGAAAAATATATCAGCAATATGTAGACATGCCTGACTATACAATTGATACGTGGGATGGACCGTATACTGGTAAACTACTTATCGGTTCTCATTGTATTAGCGGAAGGGCTGCTGGACTGTTTTTACGAGTAGGTGAAAGAATAACAGGGAATTTATCAATGTTTACTGGAGTTACGATTGAAGGATAGCAACAGTTGAATTAAAAGGTAATTAACAAAGAGCGCATCATTTGTAATGCGCTCTTTCATATGAGTATAAAGTTTAAATTAAGATTGCTAGAGTGAAAGTTTTTCATTGCTGTGATGTAACGCTTTCATTTTGTTTCATTTCAAAAATTTTCTTACCATCTTCATCTACAATTTTAATAGAATCTCTAAGTTTAGGCACACCGATATACAAAACAGGGTTTTTATCTTTTCCCTTGTTTTTTTCAATATGTAAGACGATAACGGATGTATCTTTTTCGTCTTTAACTTCTTTTACTGTAATTTTATCGTTTTTATACTTTGCTCCAAATGCTGAATATACCATCTTCTTTCCTTCACTAATGCTATCATTTGAGTAATGAATCATAGTTGGATCTTCTTGTGCTTTTTCGTATAAGTGTGAAGGACCATATCCACCTTCGTTATATCTAGACTTTTCTAACACCCAAAAATCTTCATATTCATTATTAGAAAAAGTACAACCACTTAAATTAATCATTCCTAATAGGAAAAGGGATAATATCATTTTTTTCATCGTGTTCACCTTTCTATATTTATTTCAAATTAATATACCATAATTTAACTGTTTCCGATATGATAAGAACGATAGGTGTATAGTAATCTATACGATTATGTTAAAAATTAAGAAAAATATGATAATATATTCATGTACTAGTTTAAAGCAAAATGGGGGAACAATCGTGAAAATGAATGACATAGTGGCGAATACACAATTTCCAAATACAATCGAAACAATTACAAATGATTTAAAAGCATTAGGGATAGAAAAGGGAATGACAGTTATTGTACATTCTTCATTAAGTTCGATCGGTTGGATATCTGGTGGGGCAGTTGCCGTAGTAGAAGCGTTAATGAAAGTTGTTACAGAAGAAGGAACGATAATTATGCCGACGCAATCTTCGGATTTATCCGATCCAAAACATTGGTCAAGACCACCTGTACCAGAAGAATGGTGGCAAATTATCCGGGATAACGTCCCAGCATTTGACCCGCGTATAACACCAACAAGGGCAATGGGAAAAGTAGTTGAATGTTTTCGTACATATCCGAATGTATTACGAAGTAATCATCCGCTCAGTAGTTTTGCAGCATGGGGGAAATACGCAGAAGAAATTACAGCGAATCATTCACTTTCCATAAGTTTTGGTGAAGAATCGCCATTACGAAAAATATACGATTTAGATGGATACATATTATTACTTGGTGTCGGTTATGACTCCAATACGTCCATACATTTATCTGAGGTACGTACAGGTGCACGCGAGTTAATAAAGGTAGGAGCGCCTATTATAGAAGAAGGTGTAAGAGTATGGAAAGAATTCGTTGAAATGGATTACGATTCTGACACGTTTGTAGAAATCGGAGTTGAATATGAGCTTAAAGGAGCAGTTACGCGTGGGAAGATAGGGAATGCGACGTGCCGTTTTATGAGGCAGCGTGATGCAGTTGACTTTGGAACAGAGTGGTTTCGTGCGAAAAATCAGTAAGGGATGGTTATTATGCAGGGGAAAAAAGTATTAATTACGAGCGGCGGCTGCCTAGAAAAATGGGATCAAGTACGCGGACATACAAATTTAGCAAAAGGTACGATTGGAAGAATTATGGCGGAAGAGCTTATGGCAAAAGGAGCACATGTTATATATTTGCATGGCTATTTTGCTGAGAAGCCAATGGGTGTAAATAACCAATTAGAATTGCACCCATTTGAGGGGATTATTGATTTACAAGATAAGATGAAAAGTATTATTACACATGAAAAAGTAGATGCAGTTATTATGGCTGCTGCTGGCTCAGATTGGGTTGTTGAAAAAATTTGTGATCAAGATGGAACTGTTCTTAATATGAACGGAAAGATTTCAAGTGATATCGCACCGATTATTCATTTTCAAAAAGCACCAAAAGTATTAAAACAAATAAAGAATTGGGATCCAGAAACGATACTCGTTGGCTTTAAACTTGAAAGTGACGTAAATGAAGCAGAACTTATTGAAAGAGCAAGCAAAAGAATGGAAGGTGCAAAAGCGAGTGTAATGGTAGCAAACTCACCGCATTCTTTATATTCTCGCGGTGCTGTACATCACGTTATTGGACAAGATGGTAACGTGAAGTTATGTAATGGGAAAGATGAAACTGCAAAAGAAATTGTCAATATGTTAGAGCATTTATGTAATCGTATCACTACTATGTAAATTTAAGCTTTTAGAAAGAGATGCAGTCGCATAGTATATAATGGAGTTAATATTAACTTAGTGGGGGAACGTATCCCTCACTAAGTATTAAATTGAATCAAATCAATGGAATAGGCCATTAGCTGCTCGTAAATGTGTAATACATGATATATGCATAATGAACATTTTGTGAGGAGTGGATTGTATGGAACATTTATTAAAGCAAGCTATTAAACTTAGAAATGAAAAGAAATATGCGCAGTCTAGAGAGATACTTATAGGATTAACAAATTTTACGAGAGATGCAGAAGTGCTATATCAATGCGCTTGGATACATGATGCTATGGGTCTTGAAATGGAGGCGGTTCCTTATTATGAACAGGCGATTGCGAACGGACTTGATGGTGAATCACTTCGTGGTGCGTATATCGGTCTTGGCAGTACGTATCGTTGTATAGGAGAATATGATAAAGCGATTACTGTATTAGAAGCAGGGATAAAGAAGTTCCCGGAAAATGACGTGATGAAAGTGTTTTTATCATTAGCAAAATATAACGTAAACGAACATGAAGAAGCGATGAAATTATTGCTTGAAACGGTCGTAAAAGTAGATGAGGTAAAAGAATTTGAACGTGCTATCTCATTTTATAAAGATAATTTAAATGAGGTCTTTAAATAGAGGAGAGAAGGAATGAACCCATCAATTTCACGAAGGAAAAAAGGTATTTGGGTTGGACTCGTATCTTTAATTATGTTATCAAACTATTTATTATATGCCCTTCCAATAGTACCAGCTGCCCCGAAAGAAGTAGTCCTCGGTTCATTATTAGATTTTATGTTTGTAATTCCGGTTATCACATATTTCTTTATTATACGGAAAAGATATTCGTTAACGTATATGTTTCCTGTAGTTATAGCTGGATACGTATTCGCAAGATTTATAATTCCTAGTGATTATTTACAAGCTTTTTCATTTGTTTCGTATGTAATAGTTGCTGGAGAAATTGTGTTCGTATGTTTTGAACTGTTTCTTATATATAAAATTATAAGAGTACTTCCTAAAATAATAAAACGATATAAAGAATATAGAAGTGAGTATTCTTCATTTTCTTATGCGATTGATGCAGCATTTGATGCTAATATGAAGAGAAGTAAGGCAGTAAATATCATTCTAACAGAGTGTAAATTACTCTATTATGCTTTTTTATCGTGGCGTGTAAAAGTATTAGAAAGTGAATCCACATACTCATATCATAAAAAGACCGGTGCAATAGGTGTTTATATCATGATTATTCATGCAATAATAATTGAAAGTATCGGTTTTCATTATTTACTTCATCAATGGAATCCAGTAATAGCTTGGATATTACTCATCTTAAACATATATGTGATGTTTTATTTTTTAGCTGAAATCCAAGCGATGCGTAAAAATCCAATTATCGTTGCGGAAGAAAAAGTGATCATTCAAATTGGATTAGGAAAGAAAATCGTTATACCATTTATACAAATTGATAACATTGTGTTTTATAAAGGCGAATCTTTAACGAAAGAAGAAGAGAAAGCGGTTCTTGATGCAACTGTTATGGAATTTATAAAGGAACCTGCAACTTTTGAAATAACGTTAAAGGAGCCAATTAAAGCGCAGTTGTTATATGGATTTTCTAAAACAGTAAGTTGTGTTCACTTAAATGTAGACGATGAACGGAAATTTTATGATGCGGTTATGGAGAAGTTGAAATAGGAGTAAAAATAGTGAAAAATAAAAACTCGCAACTTAATAGCTTGCGGGTTTTCGTCGTAAACAATTAAAAAATATGATAAAATTAAAAGGTAACTTATGGTACGGTTGGTTGTTCAATTATCACTTCTCCGAATAGGAGGGGGGTGATAATACGTGAGTGAAATTGCGTTGCTGTTGCAAGGTGGACTGTTTCTCATTGCATTGTTAACGTTTATTGTCGTCTTAATTGACAAGCTCAAAAAATAACAACCCACCTATGCCTATAGAATGTGGGTTGTTATTTTTGTACGAAACAAATAGGATAAATGAACAATCCAATCTGCTAAGTTACGTGGACTAGTGTGTAGCCGCACACTAGTCTTTTTTATTTATATACAGTTGTTAATTGTTTTATGTGATTGTATTGTTCTTTTCACACTCATTATAACACAGTGTCTTTCCATGAAGAAAGGAGACCGTATGTTCTGATGTGAATTAAATAGAACGTGTAGTTTCTTTAAATAGCCCATCCATATACTGTTTTAAACTTTCCACAAAAAATCCTTTTTTGTCTACATTATTTACGCCGACAATTGGTGATGGAAGATTGTATCTTTTTTCTGATAAATGAACAACAACATCAAAAATATCAAATAGGCGAATGAAGCAGAACAGACCGTCTTTATCACTAAGTAAAATAAAGTAATGGTTTTCACTCGTTGTATTTAATGTATTCCATAAAGAACTTTTGCTTAAGTCACGAACGATACTCTTTTCCTTTAATTCCATGAAATCGGCATTTAATAGAATGGTAGAAATATCAATCGCATCTGGATCTTCAAAGTAGCCATCAATTGTTTGTACAGCAAAAGTATAAGCCATTTTTAATACACTCATTTTATATTTACGGTTATCTAAAAGCAATTCACGTTGAATAGAACTAGCTACTTTTGTTACGCGCTCTTCTTTCCAAATTTCATTATGTAATGAAATATCGTGCTTTTTACATAGTTTCATAATTAATGCATTGGAATAAAGTATCTCATCACTTACTTCGACTACATCTGTCTCAGCGGCTGCTAGCTCCTCACCATGTTCATTCGTATAGAGAGGGGAGTCGATTTGTTTTTTCATTTGCTCAATCTTAAATTGACTTAGTTTATGCCTAATTAAAGGACGGTCAATATTTGTTGTCATATGTTCATGACAGGAATCACAAATTGAGTTTGTGAAATAATATCCACATAATATCTCTGGAATGACATATTGTTCACTAAGTTCTTTCGTATCTTTTCTGCAAATGATGCATTGTGTCATATTTATCACCTTTACCTGCAAATTTGTCTGTAATCTCATTGTAGTGTATTTAATGGTATTTTGGAATATTGTAAAGGAAAATATTATGTGAAATCTAAGTTTAATTTGGTACAATGAAGAGAAGTGCTAGTTTAAAGGAGGACGTTTTTTTGAAATCGAAAGTGCACTTTTGGACATTAGAAGTGCTGATGGTTGTAGGAATTATATTTATTTGCACAAAAATATCGTTTCTATTTCAACCGATTGGTATCTTCATATCAACATTATTTTTCCCAATTTTAATCGCGTTATTTTTATACTTCATATTTAACCCATTGTTAGTCTTTCTGGAGAATAAAAAAGTACCTAGAGGTTTAGCGATTTTACTACTGTATCTTTTTATTATCACATTAACTGGAGTTGCTATTGGAGTAGTTGTTCCAACCATCTCACAACAGCTAATGGATTTAGTGAAAAACATGCCGACTTATATAAAAGAGGGAAAAGTATACATACAAGATCTATCCCATCATAGATTATTTGAATGGCTATCTACACAAAACTACGTTTCCATTGAGACAATTGAGAAAAATGCGATTGAATACTTAAAGGAAATACCAAACACACTTACGTCGAGTGCAACGGCTTTATTTGGTATTATCACGAACGTGGCGTTAGTTATCTTTACAGTACCGTTTATTTTATTTTATATGTTTAAAGATGGACATGCATTTCCAGGGAAAGCTGTTAGTGTATTACCAGAGTCTTACCGTGAAGAAGGACTTCGTATCATAAAGGAAACGAACGAAACATTATCTGCATATATTCAAGGTCAAGCGCTCGTTTGTATGTTTATTGGTGCCTTTACATTTACTGGTTATTTAATCATCGGTTTACCGTATGCTTTCGTTTTAGGAATTATCGCAGCATTTACAAATATAATTCCGAACTTAGGTCCATTTATCGGAGCAGCACCAGCTGTCATTATAGGTCTGTTCGTATCTCCGATGCAAGCTTTGTACGTAATTATTATAGTAACAATCGTACAACAGTTTGAAAGTAACATCATTTCACCGCGTATTATGAGTTCAAAATTAAATATCCATCCGTTAACAATTATCATCCTTATTTTAGGGGTAGGTAATTTCGCGGGAATTATCGGAATGATTTTAGCAGTACCAGCTTATGCGGTAACAAAAACGGTTGTTTCGAACTTAGTGAGATTGTTTAAGACGAAACGAAGTAAACGGAAATAGAATATGTTGAGAAAGATACACCGCTTAATAGTGGTGTATCTTTTGTTTTTTAGAGTGCATGAAATACGTATTATTATATATTTTTCACACATCAAATTAACTGCAACACTTGTATAAATTATTCCTGTTAAACTACGTGGAATCCCTCTGAACTATCCAAATCATTTCTTTACACCGCATCATTAACATCATAATCGACTCCTTTCATTTCTAATATAAGTTCAAACAATTATAGGTGAGTGTAGTACTTGCTTCTACGATCACGAATTTCATCTATAATCTTTTTATACTGTTCCTCTTGTTGTACTTCATTTGCAGATATAGTTTCTTTTTGAATCGTAATGGTTAAAAAGAAAAGGTGAAACTTCATACATGAATTCCTCCTTTCGAATAGGAATTACAGGTGACTACAATAATGACTTTGTCGTTCTTTTACGTTGTACATAGCCTGCTCAATTTGTCGGTCATGAAGCATATCAGACTCAGACAGTTTATTTTTTTGAATGGTAATAGTTAAAAATAATACTCTGAATTTCATTGGATATTACCCCTTTATAATTTATTTAGTAAAGACGATTGTAATAAGAGGACTGGCGCTCTTTCACATCATCCATAATATTTTTAATTTGTTGTTCACGAGAAATTTCATCTCTTGAAAGTTTACGTTTTTGAATGGTAATGGTTAAAAAGAAAGCTTTAAATTTCATTAGGATATTACCCCTTTAAAAAATATTTTTAGTACATTTGTGTATAATACGAACTTTTAATGTCCGTTATTTTATCCATAGTTTGTTTTAATTGTTGTTTACGAAAGATTTCAGCTTCAGATAACGTTTTTTTCTGAAGTGCTGTCGTAAAAAAGAAAATATGAAAAGTCATAGACGAATTCCTCCTTTCGAAAAGGAATTACAGGTGATCACAATAAAGCACTTGGCGCTCCTTAACATCATTCATAGCTTTTGCAATTTGCTCATTATGAAGAATTTCAGCTTTGGAAAGTGTATTTCTTTGAATCGTAATACTTAAAAACAATACGCTAATAGTCATCGAATGTTGCTCCTTTCTTTAAAAAATAATGTAAGAGACTAAAAAATCGCATAAAAAAGCCACAGGAAGATATCGTTCTCCTATGGCTGGGCGTGAAAAAGCCACAGGAAAGTATACGACCTCCTGTGGCGAATTTATGAATTAAAAGAAATAAAGTACGATTTTTAATTCTCCATTAGGGTGGTCGAATTTATATTTAATTGTCCGAAAAACACAGGTGCAGTTAACGCTAACGATAAAGCATCTAATTGTAAGTTCATCATTTCCTTCGACCTCCTTTTAGAATATTTTTCTTACGTTAGTAAGTATATACAATTAATGGATAATTGTAAACATAAAAATTGAAAATTTTTAATTTTGATTAAAATGCGTATATTTTAAAGGGTTTTTAAGGGATACATTGTATAGATTGGATAATAAATAGAACTTGGGGGTGTCTAATGAAGTATATGAATAGAATAGCAGGTGTTATGCTAACAATTTTTTTATTTGTTACTGCTTGTTCTAACGGAGGGAGAATAAAAGAAATATCAGATATTGGACCAGCGGATTTTAAGAAATATACGTGGACGTACGTTGGAAATAATTCTGATGTGTCTGCAATTGTTAAAAGTTTACCTGGTGGTGAAACAGTTCAAAGTATAAGCTTGAAAAATGAGAAAATTGCAGTGAAATACGGTGAAAAAAAGAACGATAAATTAACAGAAGATATGATTGAGACGTATTGGTTTGACGAAAAGGATACGATGAAAAAGAACTTTCTCTTTAATGCTATTTATCTTGCAATTTTAGTACCAAATGCGAAAGGGTATGAGTTTCAGTTGGAAACTAAGAATTTTACACTGAAAAGAGAAGAACTCTTACCCATACTGTATAAAGAATTTAATGATTTTCCGAAAGGCGATCAAATATGGAATAAGGGAATCATAATGAACTTCTTTTATGGTAATTTAGAAAAAATAGTAGCGCTTGTTAATAATAAAAATTTCCGGAAACAATTCTTTGATGAACATCCTATACAGGAAACTAAGTGAGACGGTGGGGGAAAGATGGAGCTTGTTTATAAAATTTCTTATTTCAGAATGTATGATCATTATTTACCAAAGCTAACACAAGTAATAAAGTGTTTAAATGCGGAAGACTTGTGGAAAAGAGATGGTGGGGCTAATTCAATTGGAGGTATAGTATTACATATCTGCGGACATGTAAAAAGAAATACGATTCGTTACTCGAATCCAAATGTAAATTTTGAAAAGGGGATTGAAGAGTACTTTCCAAAGAAGGCATTAAATTCTGAAATGCTGCTGGAAATTGTAGAAAAAGTATTTCGTGAATGGGGAAACAGGTATATAAAAGCATGTAAAGGAAGAACCGATATTGATTTGCATAGCTTATTACACTTAGTCGAGCACACAAGTTATCATTTGGGGCAAGTAGTAGACCGAACGAAATCTTTAAAGCGAGAGAGGTTTAACTTTTGTCAAAATGGTATCAATGAAAAAGATTTGAGAACGAAGATTGAAAATACGGAAATTTTCAGAAGAGGGTCATTCATTATCGAATGATTCTCTTTTTTTTATGAAAATTATGGTAAAAAATAAAATGATGTGATATGGTTAGTTGCATAAGTAATGAACCTATGAACCTAAGGTGGTGAAATGGTGAAACCAACTCTGGAGCAAAACAAATTAATATATATACAAATTGCAGAAACAATTGAAGCTGATATTTTAAAAGACATATTACTTGAAGAAGAACAAGTTCCATCGACAAATCAATTTGCTAAGATGCTACAAATTAACCCGGCAACTGCTGCGAAAGGGGTAAATCTATTAGTGGATGAGGGCATTTTATTTAAAAAGAGAGGGATTGGGATGTTTGTTGCAAAGGGAGCAAAAGAAGTCGTACTAAAAAAAAGACAAAATACTTTTATGACAGAGTATTTACCTAAAGTGTGGGAAGAAGCAAAAGTACTAGAAATATCAAAAGACGAATTGATGGATATGATACAAAAAATTACGAAGGAGGGGAAAGAGTAATGTTTGCACTTGAAACGAAAGATTTAACGAAAAAATATAAAAAGAAACTAGCTGTAAACGAAGTAACAATTAAAGTAGAAAATCATAAAATATATGGTTTGCTTGGAAGAAACGGAGCAGGGAAAACGACATTATTAAACATACTTGCTGGTCAAATTATTTCAAGTAGTGGAAGCGTAGCTGTATTTGGCGAAAATGTATTTGAAAATAGTAAAGCGATGCAAAATATTTGTTTCGTTAGAGTGAAAGAAGAAGCTCATTTAAGTTATAAAGTAAAAGAAATCTTTAAGATGTGTAGCATGTTTTATAAAAATTGGGATGGAAAGTATGCTGAAGAACTTGCAGATAAATTTCAGCTTAATATGACAGAGAAATACCATAAACTATCACATGGCATGCAAACAGTCGTAGGAATTATTCAAGGACTAGCAAGTAGGGCACCAATTACTATTTTTGATGAGCCGACTACCGGTTTAGATGCAGCACATCGAGAGTTGTTTTATAGTTTGCTATTAGAAGATTATGGTGAGTATCCCCGAACAATTATATTATCAACACATTTAGTAGAAGAAGTAACCCATGTAATTGAAGATGTAATCATCATAAAAGAAGGAAGAATAGTTGTTCAATCATCAGTGGAAGATATATTACAACAGGGGCATATAATTTCAGGACAAAAAGATAAGGTAGATGCATTTTCGATTAATAAAAAAGTTATAAATCGAGAAGTTTATGGAAATAAGGGCATTGCTGTTATATGGGAAGAACTTACTAATGAAGATTATTACTCTCTTGAAAAAGAAGAATTAGAAGTTGATAAAATTACATTACAAAAACTATTTATTC
>NZ_JBHWYR010000023.1:0-70364 GCF_042728695.1 Bacillus sp. NPDC060175 | reverse complement strand
CATTTGTTGAAAACGAAACTATAAAATGTATTAATTTACTTTAAAAGGAGAGTTAATGGCATGAAAAAGTTACTAGTATTACCAGTAATCGCTTTATCTTTAATTGGAACAGGGACAGCTGCAGCATCAACATCAGTACCAGAAACGAACGTGAACATGAATAAAACTCCTGAAGTAACAGAAATTAATCCAGGAAATGGTAACGATTCAATCATCATGTATTCATCAATATTATTAGGAAGTCAAACAGTTTCCTTTAATAACGGCTCTGGAGCTGGTTATTAAAGGAATAAATCTGGCGATGATCTTAAATTCTGGATTCAAAACACGGGGCCAAGTACTTTACACTATAAACTTATAAATTCAGCAGGCCATATGCTTTATTGAGAAAGTATAAGTCCAGGAGCGCAAAAAACACTTTACTTTAGTAATAGTTGGTCAGATTGGGTATCAAGTGGAAAATATACCATCTCTGCATATAATGATAATGGCGGTGTTGGTTCATTCAAATTTGCAGCAAGAGCATTTCCAGAAGGATTTTAATTTTAAGGTTATAAAATATATTCATCAAACTATATATACAAATGTTTATTAAGTTATTCAATTGTCTTTAAGGTAATAAAAAAGAAGTTTTTTGTTTAATTGAACTGCCCCCGAATCGTGGACACTAAAAAAGTCCATGATTCGGGGGTTTTGTGTATTTTCACACTCATTCCTCGTTAGAATGAAAACAATGATAAAAGTGAAGTACGGGAAATGAGTAAACTTATTTTTAATGAAATACAAATGAAACAACTAGAGAAGAACGAAAATGTCGTGAAGGTATCAGAATGTTCTATTACCTACTGTGCAGATTTTAAAATAAAAGCTGGAAAAGAAAATCAAAGTGGAAAAGGTCCGAATCAAATCTTTTTGGAGAGTGGATTCAATTTAGAGATCATTGGTAAAAAAACAAATCAACGTTTGAAAAGTTGGAGAAAAACGTATGAACAATTTGGTGAAGAAGGATTCTATACGGAACGCCGTGGAAAAGGAAGTACTGGTCGTCCTTCCACAAAAATGTTATCTTCTGATGACGAGCTAAAGAAAGCAGAAGCTCGTATTGTTTTTCTAGAAGCGGAACTGGCATTCTTAAAAAAGTTAGACGAACTCGAAAGGCAGGTAATATAGGATTATATGCAAGATTATAATTATGATTGTTATCAATGGACACTCAAAAAAATGGCCCCGGTACAATACCGGAACCATCTTTTAAGTGCATAATTTTAAAGGTCTTTTTATTAAATTGTCCATTTTATAGGGCACAGTTCATTTCTTGCTTCACTTTATTTCGTTCCAACGTCCTGCTCCATTTCATCACTTGTTACATCTAAAACATCTAATAAGAAAATGAAGATTGGGATACCGATAATAAGCCCCCATACACCTAAGAAATGCTCAGAAAAAATTAACACCATAAATGTGTAGAAGATTGGTAAATTTGTTTTTTGTGACATAAACTTCGGATTTAATACATAACTTTCAAGCGCATGAATTACTGTTACAATAACTACAATATAAACGACATACATAATACCGCCGATATTGTAAGCAATCATACAGAGTGGGAATAACGAGATGATAACACCCGCCACTGGAATTAAACCAAGCAAGAAAATCATTAATGCTAAACCTAGTAATTGCGGGAATCCCAATATCCATAATGCGATAACAGATAAAACACAGTTAACAATTGCAATTAAAAATTGTGCTTCGATTACTTTTCCGAATGAACGTGCAAATTTCTTTCCGAAATACTCTATTTCGTTATAGAAAATTGCAAGTCGACTTTCTTTAAATTTCGAAGTAAAAGCAACAATACGTGCTTTTTCAAGTAAGAAAAATAAGCTCAAAATTACAGAAAGTAAAACTTGAAGGCCAAATTTCCCAACATTCGTAATAGATTTATACAAAATGTCTACGCCTTGCCCTACATATTTAGAAAGCTCCATATGATTCACAGCATTAACTGCATACTTAATTAATTCACTATCAGGTGGATTTCTTAAAAATACATTGAATTGATAAATCAATTGTGAAATTTGTATTGTTAATACCGGTAAATATTTAAATAGCGTAATTGCAATTCCCGCCACTAACATTACATATAAAAGCGCTATAATAATTTTCCGATTAATTGGCATGAAATGATCTAATTTACGAGAAATAAACTTTTGGAATCGATCCATTAAATACGTCAACATAAACGTAATTAAAATTAAATTTAACATACTTTGCATCCCATACAATATGAGAGCAAGTAATACTAATACGATTAACCTCTGAAATCCTTTGCTTTGAAACAGGTTTTTTATTTGCATAATCGACGAGTACTCTCTCCTGTCCTATAAAGTAAAACTTTAACAAGTAGCTCTCTCTATTCTCTACTTATAATTATCCTTTAATATTAAAGCCATTGCGAGCAATTTATCTTCAACCCTAACCGCCCGTTAATTTTGCTAATATATTATGTTACTTCTTATTTTACAATACAATGACCTATTTCAAAACGCATTATGCATAGTATTAATGAAGATTTAAGGAAACTTTTATTCTTATAGAAATAGGTCTTACCAATACTGTAACATAAAAAGCAAGCTATCAGTAGAAATCCGTCCTACAAATAGCTTGCTTTTATAATTTTTTAAGTAAGTTATATTACCCAATGAATGGCATAAACATCGGAATGATAACTACTGTTACAACACCAACTACTGTCACAGCGATACTTGCCATAGCTGCTTCTACTTCACCCATTTCGATCCCTACTGCAACCCCTAACGCATGTCCCGCTGTCCCAAGAGCTAAACCTTTAGCGATCGGATGTTTAACTCTAAATGTTTTTAAGAATAAAGCTCCTAATGCGTATACGATAACTGCATTAAAGATAACTGCAAATGATGTAATTGCTGGAATACCACCGATACTTTCAGATATTGGTAATGCAATTGCTGTTGTTGCTGCCTGCGGTAACATTGAGTTCATTACAGCTGTATCTAAACCAATTGCTTTTGCGACAATGAACACAACAACCACTGAACAAATAGATCCAACCACGATAGCCGATAAAATTTGCCACCAATATTTTTTTAACTTATCAACTTGTTTATATAATGGAATTGCAAATGCGATTGTTGCTGGCTCTAAGAAAAAACTAATCATCTTTCCGCCCGTATTATATTCCTCAAAGGTAAAGCTACCTACCTTTAAAAATACAATCCCTAATACCATTGCTACGAATAGTGGTGTAAATAAGAAGAATCCTTTTGAGTGTTTGAATAAAAACGTTCCGATTCCGTATGCAATTAATGAAACGACGATTCCGAAATATGGAGTCATTGTGCTTGTCATGTTCATTACCTCCTAACCATGTATGGTCTAAAATAGTTACGCGACTTTTCCGTGTTTGCTTCTTTTGTTTACAACTTTCAACTCTTTTGTCTCTTTTGTTTCTTTGTCATCTTTACCTAAAATCAATTGTGCAAATAAACCTGTTACAGCAAGTAAAATAATTGTTGCGACAACGATTACGGTTAGGATTTGTACGAAATATTGGCTCATTACACCAAGAGAGTTAATAACTGAAATACCTGATGGGACGAAAAGGAATCCGATAATACCTGTTAAGGCTGTTCCAAGTGATTCAACTTGCTCCAATTTAATAACCTTTAAACATAATAGACTAAATAAAACGACTAACCCGATTACTGATGAAGGCATCGGAATTGGTAAATGGGTTGAGATAATATTAGAAACTAACATAATAGCTGAAAAAACGAATATTTGTGATAGAAATCCATATACTTTTTTTGTGCTCATTTTGGCCACCTCTTTTGATTTGGTACCTTTATTTTATAGGATACAAACACCTAAGTAAGCGTTTACATAACGGGATGTCAAATATATACAGCCAATTACAATAATCATACGGTGAAATACAAAAGCTGCTTCTTAAATACGAAGCAGCTTTTTAAGTTCTTTTGCATATGTACGGCTAACTGGGACTTTGGATCCTTCTTTCATAATTAAGTTATAAGTCGAATTAAACCACGGCTGTATCTCAGAAATATGATTAATATTAGCAACGAAACTACGATGAACACGCATAAAAATTGTTTGTGGTAATTTCTTTTCCAAAATGACAAGCGTATCATGTGTTACATATGTTTCTTTCATTGTCTTTACAGTTACTTTCCCATCTACAAGCCCTACATAAATAATATCTTCAATGTTAACAAGTACAATTGATTCCTCGATTGGTAATGCTAATTTATGCATCTCGGTCGTTACATCTACACTCTTTATATCTTGCTTTGTTTCTAATTTTATTTGCTTTTGTTTTTTATATTTCTTTAATGTCTGTACGATACGTTCTTCATCAAATGGCTTTAAAATATAATCTAATGCATCTACTTCAAATGCTTGCAGCGCATATTGGTCATATGCAGTAGCAAACACAATTGAAGGTGGATTTTTCATTTTCTTTAATATATTTGCGATTTCAAATCCGTTATCATCAGATAATTGAATATCTAGAAAAACAATATCTGGTTTGTTTTGCATTAATTCTTCTAATGCATCCTCTACACAATCCGCCTCACCAATTATCTCTACTTCTTTTGTTTGCTCTAATAAATATTTCAATTCATCCCGTGCTAACATTTCATCATCAACTACTAATACTTTTAACACTCCGTTTTTCCTCCTCTACTTTTTTCGGAATTACAAAGAGGATCTTTGTCCCTTGCTCTAATTCACTTTCAATTTGAAGCATTGTCTCTTTCCCAAATAACCCGATAAGTCGTTCATTAATATTATATAAAGCTGTTCCCGTCCCTTTCTTTGATGGAACTACCATTTTTCCTAATTGCTCTAGACGTTCACTCTCAATCCCTTGTCCATTATCCTTTACTTCAAAGTGAACCATCCCTTCTTTTTCAAACACATGTACCTCGACTTGGCACACTGGCTGCTTTTTCGGAAAAGCATGGCGCAATGCATTTTCAACTAATAGCTGAAGCACAAATGGTGGAACTAAAGTCACCTTTAGTGACTCTTCAATGTACATCTTCACTTCATACTTATTCGGAAATCTCGCTTGCTCTAACGATAAATATGCATGTACATGATTCAACTCTTGTTCTAATGGAATAAGTAATTGTCGTGCCCCTTGCAAATTACAACGAAAATAAACGCTAAGCTGCAATAATAATTTTCTCGCTTTCTCTACATCCGTTCGGCATAAAGCTGATACTGTATTAATTGCATTAAATAAAAAATGCGGATTGATTTGTGCTTGCAGCGCTTTTATTTCGGCATCTTGCAATAACTTACTTTGTAACTCAGCTTCACCTAACTCAAGCTGTGTGGAGAATATTTTCGCCAGCCCTTCCGCTAACTCTTCTTCAACACGACTTAATTGGTTAGAGTTTTTAAAATAAAGTTTTAATGTTCCTATCGTATTTCCATGTGAAGTTAATGGAATAACAACTGCCGCTTGTAATGGACACCCTTCATGTTGACAATTAATAATCTCACATGATTTCGCCTTCATTATTTTCCCTGTTTTTAATACTTCTTTTGATAAGCCTGTTATTAAACTGTGTGAAGGAATATGATGATCTGATGCTAATCCAACGTGAGCTAAGATTTTCTCTGTATCTGTTAAGGATACCGCATCCGTTCCCGTAAAGCGGTGAATAATTTGTGCCACATGTTTACAAGACTCTTCTGTTAACCCTTGGCGGAAATATGGTAACGTCTTATCAGCAATTCGTAATACTTTATGCGTTTGCAAAGCTTTTGCGTTTTCTTCTTGTCGTAAAATGGCTAGTATCATCGAAAGTAAAATAAAACTGCCAAAACTATTTACAAGAATCATCGGTAGCGCAATTGTTTTCACAACACTAAGTCCATCTTCTATAATTAATAGAATCATAAGCATTTCTAAAGAAACGATAAAAACGCTTAAAACCGCAGAAAATTTAGGTGTAATAATACGGTTATATTTTTTGAAGATATATCCAATATAACCTGTTATAATCCCAGCCAAAATTGATGAGATTGCACAACTTACTGCCGTCGTTCCGCCAAGCATATAACGATGAATACCCGCAATAGAACCTACTCCAATTCCGACGATAGGCCCACCTAGCAACCCACTAATTCCTACACCCATGATTCGTGTATTCGCAATTGTGCTGGATGATGAAACACCTTGTAACCAATTTTCATTCATAATAGTATTTCCTGCTATTTCAATCCCTGTGTAATTGCTTACAATTGTAAACACTGAAAAAATACAAATAAGCTTAAACTTATCTACATATCCGTCTTGCTTATGAAGAAGACGCCGGAACGTTTTAATATGAGAAAGTAAAAATCCTAAAATAACAATAAGTCCGACGCGTTCAATCATCATAAGTACTAAATTTAGCATCTGTGATTCATTCCTTTTTATATTAGTTAGTTTTATTATGGGAAAATAATGAAGCGTGCGTCAAGAAGAATGAAATGCTTTTTGAAATATTTTACACATAACAACCTCCTGCCGAAGCTCGCTCCACAGCGGAAAACTTTATTTTCGGCACAGGGCGTGGATTAGCAGGATTTGGACCGGTTATTATTTGATTACTCGCTACGGGCGGCAATCTACTTGGAGCATTGTCCCTAATTTTTATTATCTATCCAATCGGATTGATTACGATGCTATTATGTGTACCCGAAGCAAAGGGAAAAGTGTTAGATTAAGCATAAAAGAGGAAGCATCTCACTTAAGATGCTTCCTCTTTTCAATGTTTGTTTATTATTTACTTTGATTTACTAGCTTTCTGGAATAAGAAAGCTGTTTTATCTTTTTCTTCTACAATTCCTTGCTTTAATGCTAATTCCCCTGCAACTTTAGGTGCTAGCCATAGCATCGGGAATAACAGAATTGATACTGGAACAGCTGTCACTACAATGAAGGATTGCAGTGCATTAATGCTTCCCTCTCCCATATATAATAGGATCGCTGCAACTGCCCCCATAATAAGCGACCAAAAAATTCGTAAGCTAATTCTAGGATCTCCCTCTCCAGTCACTGCCATTGAGATAGAATAGGCCATTGAATCTCCTGTTGTTACTACAAATAAAATTGTTAATAAAAGAAATGCCGGTCCAATAATATTAGAGAGTGGCAACTGCTGCGTAATTGCAATCATAGCTGCTGGCATACCAGATTCACTTAATGCAGCCGAGATAGAGCCAGGCTTCATTAACTCATAAAATACACCTGATCCTCCCAAAATCGTAAACCAAAATGTTGTAATAATAGGTGCAATAATTCCAATTGCAACGATGATTTCTCGAATCGTTCTTCCTCTTGAAATTCGACTCACTAAAATTGCCATCATCGGTCCATATCCAATAAACCATCCCCAAAAGAAGATTGTCCAAGATCCTAACCAACCTGTATCCCCGCGATATGTGCTCATTGGTATAAATTCATTTATATAAAATCCAAACGAAGAAACAAATGAATCAATAATAAATCCACCTGGTCCAAAGAATAACACAAACACCATCAATAAAATCGCTAGTTTAACATTTAAATCACTTATTATTTGAATCCCTTTATTAATTCCCGTTACCGCAGATATAGTAGAAACGGCCACTACACAAATAATAATTGCTAATTGAGTAGTAAACACATCAGGAATTCCAAATAATGCTTGTAGGCCATAACTTGCTTGTAATCCTAAAAATCCGATTGGGCCAATTGTTCCTGCAGCTACCGCAATAATTGCAAATACATCAATCATTGTTCCAAGAAAGCTCTTTCGCAATTTCTCCCCAAAAATAGGATATAAAAGCGTTCGAGGTTTTAACGGCATACCTTTATGATAATGCCCATACATCATAACTACTGCACTAATTGTCCCTAAAATCGTCCATGCCAAGAAACCCCAGTGCATATAACTTTGTGCTAAAGCAGGCATGACTGCTTCTTTCGTTCCAGCAGATATCCCTTCATGTATTGGTGGCACCGTCATCAAATGATACATTGGCTCTGCTGCTGCCCAAAAAACGCCACCTCCGGCAAGTAATGTAGACATAATAATAGCGAGCCATTTTGCCGTACTAATCTCAGGTTTTTCTAATCCCCCAAGTTTAACTCTCCCATATTTCGAGAACGCCATACACATCGCAACAATAAATGTACCAATTAATAAAACCTGCCAAAAGGCACCAAAATATTTAATTGAAGCTGCAAAACTGCTATTAATGACTCCCTCTACATAACTTTTATTTAAAATAACTGCAATTACAAATAATAAAAGTGAGCCACCACTAATAAGAAATACAGGCCAATCCGTTTTTTGACTCTTCATCCTCATTTACACTTCCTCCTTCCTCAGCAATCTAAAAAAACAACTTTATTATGTTTTATTGTTTACACCCAAAACACAATGATTATATAAGCATAATAATTCATCAATTTTCTACACACTTATGTTGTCCCTAAAAATATGCTAAACCCCTTATTTAAAAGAAAATTTCTATTCCTATCACATAAAAAAGCAAAACAAAAGACCTTATATTTCTATAAGGTCTTCGAAACAGAAATTTGATTATAACATAAGGAACTCCTTGGTTCAAAAATCCCCTTCCAAAAATAACCGAGAGTAAAGGCTTCCATTTGCTACGTAACAGTAATTAAAAAAAATTATATTTTGCAGAAAAAAACCCTATACCAAATATCATTTATGAAAGAAATTCGGCTTCAAAATTTCATTCGGATACGGTTTATGATAAATATGAGTGGTAGCTGGTGACAACGGTGGAATGAGCCACACCCAATTCCCTGTTACAACCCGTCCACAAGCTGCTTCTTGCTTCTCAAATTGTTGAAACTGTTGTGCAGCAGTATGGTGATCCACAATACTAACTCCTTGGTTTTTAAAAGAGTGTAATACGGCAATATTCAACTCAATTAGTGCCTTGTCTTTCCATAACGTACTATTTCTAGATGTATCTAGATCCATCATCTCCGCAACGGCTGGCAGTAAATTATAACGATCATGATCAGCTAAGTTACGCGCCCCAATCTCCGTTCCCATATACCATCCATTGAACGGGGCAGCTGTATAGGAAATACCGCCAATTTCTAAGCGCATATCTGAAATCATTGGAACACCATACCATTTTACTCCAAGTGACGAAATAGGGTATTCTGGGTGTTCAATTGGCACTTCTTTTACTTCTTCTCTCGGGATTTCTTTATATATAGGCGCCTTCCCGTCTATAGAAAATACAAGTGGCAATACATCGAAATTCGTACCTTCTCCTTGCCAGCCAAGTTCCTGACAAAAATCAGTAAATGCAGCAGAATGAGAGTCACCAATCACTCCCATTTCCGTTTTATATCCTGCATATCGAATCAATTGGTGATTATAAATTCGTATATTATTTTCTTCACCTTGATATTGCTTAAAAATCGTAATTGTCGGTTTAACTTTCCCATCGTTCGTTGCATATTTAATATGATGAATTAATGCATTATATACACCTTCCTCATCATTTACTTCACGTGCATCTAATATGTGCATCTTACTCCAAAATAGTCTTCCAATACATCGATTACTATTGCGCCATGCCATTCGCGATCCATGAACAAGTTCTTCAAATGTATGCTCATACGTCCCCATCTTCTCTATCTCAACTTGAATTTCTTTCATGCGCTCTTCTATAAATTGTTCTTTATTAAGCTCTTTATAGCAAATCGTAATAAAATGACTCGCTTCCTCTATTAATTGTTTCGTTTTACTCATAAACAATCTCCTTCTATTTCAACAAAACGTTACTACTTTACAGTATAAGCAAAAAGAGTAAGAGTCACAAACGAAAGTCGAAGTGTTACTTTTATTGTAATATTTTTCAGAAAATTAAAGAGATTACTATTGACTTGTATGAAAAATAGGTGTAATTTTGACTCAGGTAAACTATTTTTACCTAAACCAACTTTTAGAGAGAAAGGAGGGAAAGTTATGTCTTCATTTCAATTGCCAAAACTTTCATATGACTATGATGAACTAGAACCCTATATCGATAGCAACACGCTTTCTATTCATCATGGAAAGCACCATGCGACATACGTAAATAATTTGAATGCCGCTTTAGAAAACTATACGGAATTACATAATAAATCTTTAGAAGAGTTACTATGTAATTTAGAAACTTTACCAAAGGAAATTGTTACAGCTATCAGAAATAACGGTGGTGGGCATTATTGTCATAGTCTTTTTTGGGAAGTAATGAGCCCACGAGGTGGTGGTGAGCCTAATGGAGACGTTGCAAAAGTAATTGATTATTATTTCAATACCTTTGACAACTTAAAAGATCAACTGTCCAAAGCAGCAATTAGCCGTTTTGGGAGTGGATACGGATGGCTTGTCCTTGATGGTGAAGAACTTACTGTTATGAGTACACCAAATCAAGATACACCTTTGCAAGAAGGGAAGATCCCATTACTCGTCATTGATGTATGGGAACATGCTTATTATTTAAAGTATCAAAATCGGCGCCCAGAGTTTGTTACCAACTGGTGGCATACAGTAAACTGGGATCGAGTAAACGAGAAGTATTTACAAGCAATTCAATCACAAAAACATTAGTCGTGCGTATAAGGTAAATTTGGTAATGTAAAACTAGTATTGTCGAAATCCTCCAGAATCCCCCGGATTGCCACCGGGGGATTTATGATTACTTCAGTGTATTTATGTAATGCTGTAAAACATTTTTTATTTCTAATTTTAATTCTCGGAACGGAAATCCTAATTCGCGAGCCTTTCTATTATGTAACGTACAATTAATTATTTCATTATAAGGTGCTATATTCTCTCCCGCTTCTTGAATAAGAGCTTTTGTCCCACTGTTGTCTTCTATGAAACGAATAACTTCTTCCATGGAAATCACTCCGTTACTACAAGCATTAATTGGACCTTCTATATTTTCCATTCCGCACCATGCTAAAAACTCTCCTGCTTCTTTTTCATGTATGAATGACAATTTTCCATCTAAATGATCCACAACAATTGCCTCTTGTTTCACAACATGTTCAACGTAAAACTGTAATCTTTTCGTATAATCATTTTCTCCAATAACTACCGGAAAACGTACTGCAACGACTGGAAATGTTGCATGTTGAAACAACACCGCTTCTGCTAATCGCTTCCCTTCACTATAAGTAAAATCTTTCCTATCTCCATACGTGATTGAATACTCATACGGGTTAAAATCCTCTTCTTGCAGGTCTATTGCAGGTTCATAGACAGCCATTGAAGATGTCATAACATATTTTTTCACCCTATCACGTAATACTTTACATATAACTTCCGCAGCATTCGAGCTATAGCATAAATTATCGTATACAACATCATAGCTTTTACCTTCCAAACGCTCTTCCAGTAACTTTTCGTCTTCTCTATCTACTACAATTCTTTTTACTGTATCGCCAAAGGAATCTTCGGTAATTCCCCGCGTAGCAATTGTTACATCATCCCCAGCTTGCAAAAGTGCTTCTACTAAATGTTTACCAAAAAACCTTGTTCCCCCTAGCACCAATACTTTGTTCACCTTCATCATCCCCATTTTTTTAATTGTAAAATACTACCTTTATTATAAACGCTAAAATAGAAAAAACATGGAATCAGTTTAACGATTCCATGTTTTTTCTACATACGATACATTAACGTACTCGGTATTTAAAAATACAATAGCAGCAATATAAAATAGAAATTACTGATACATAAACCCATAGTTCATATACGAATCCCTCTCCCCATACTCCCATAAAATAAAAGAGTGCAGGCAACGTCAATGTTACCCACGATTGTACAAAGGCAATTCTGCCAAGATATTGATTGATATTCTTTTTTTGTGCATTTAATACAAAGAATAAATACCAAAGTAATGCCCACATAAACCACGTTAGCGCATTAACAACATCGTGGAATTGAACAAATGAAACAACCATATAGAATAAAGCAATAATTGCTACCCAAATACAGAACCAGCCTAGTCCACTACTATCCATTCCTTTAATAAAAGTAACGCCTACATATAAATAAGTTAAACCAAATAAAAAAGTAGCTGCGTATGAATATACCGTCCAATTACTTTGATCAGAAATCATAATTAAATAAAACGGAATGATAATTTGTAATGCCCCCACAAATAAATTAAAAACACCTGCACTTTTCATCTCTACTTTGCCTAATATGACAAGACTATTTAAAAATAAAGCTGCACCTGAAAGTAATAATCCTACGTAACCCATATATATTCGTGTGAAAATCTTATATTTTCACACTGTAACCTCCCCACCATATAAAAAATCATATTTTTTATTATCTTTCTTCTTACTTAAAACTACATACATAGTTTTTCATGTGAAAAGTCAGACTTCCTACCTTAAAAAGTGAAATGAAACTACCTTTAATAACTGCTATACGGCAATATTATTTCTTGTTTAATCTCAGTCAAATTTTCAGTATTTGAAAGTAACAGCATTCCCCTAATACCGCGAATTAAAAACGCTTTCAAAAAGAAATAATCCTATCAAAAAGGTAATAGGATTACTTGATTATAAACGCACTCTAACAACAAGACAAGACCCGGGATGATTTTTAAATTATTCTCTTTGATTTCTATGAAAATCAATAGAATGATTCATTTATACTAGTTCATTCTATTGATCCTTCACATAAAATATTTTAAATTCATATTAATCTTTTTAGAAAGGTAAGATGTATATGCTTCATCATGGAATTCCCCGATATGTAGTTCATTCAACTGGTGTTTTAACGAAAGAAACTACTACTGTTTCTGCTGTAGTTAACATTGTGAACCTGGATAAATACTATCCACATCACATAGCTATTGAAGTATGGGATTGGTCTACTTATTCCACTCCTGTAAAACTTCCCGTACTGATTGGAGAAAATGTAGAAGCGAGCTTCCCCTATTCTCTCGACAGTAATAATCTTGCCGTTTTTTACGCCGATCTAGATGACACTGTAGATTTATATGAAATTCGAATTTCATATAACGATCATTCCAACATTATTGCAAATTGCTTTGGGCGAAGCTTACCACCATATTCAAGCCCAGAAGGTAACACAGTATACCATAAACAGCTCGTTCGAATTCATTAAGTCTCCCTATTATATAAAAAGGGCCGGTCAGTAATACATTCATCTTTATAAGATAATCGGATTACTGACCTAAACTGTCATAGTCAATCTTGATAGTCTCTTATTCCAAACAATTGCTATTTATCATAAATATCATTCGGATTAATTGTAGGAATAAATCCATTTATAGAACTATATTTTTTAGATACGTTATTTGGAGTAACAGTAAACGTTACAATTTTATTGCTTTGTTGTTTAAAATAGCGCATCCAATTTTGACTCCATTCATCTTTTGCAATAACTTGTTTATTGAAGTCTTCCCACAATACACCATGTATAAAATTCAAGGATGTATTTTTGATTGTATCAAATCCCCAATTCTGTATAAGAAGTAGGTTGGAATCAACACTTTTAATTTCTTTTAATAAATTTACATATGCTTCTCTAAATTCCCCTTGTATAGCTGGCTGATTATAAAAATAATCATCAATATCACCAACTGTATCTAAAAACACCCCATCTATACCTTTTCCAATAATTTGCTGTTTTACTTTATTAACAACAATACCTCGGTAATGGTCGTCAGCTAAATTCATAATATATGTATCCCACTGCTCTATTTTCATTTTCTTGCCGTCTCTATAATAATAATCAGATTCCACTACTTGTGGTTTATGCCATGCTTCTAACTCTAAAACACTTACATACCCAAGAACCACTGTTCCTGATTTTTTTAATTGTTGAATTTGTTCTTTCGTAAATGCATACGGCTCAATAATAACCATGTCGTACTTTGAAAGTCTCTCAATTACTTGCTCATTCGCTTCACCATAATAAATTTTATAACTCTGTACATTTTTTAGAATCGGATTCACAACATTCGCTTGAGCAAATGTATTTGAAGAAAAAAGAAAAGAAAATATAGCAAAAAAACATACGGAACGCTTCCAGGCCATAATAATATTACCCCCTATACAACTGTAATGCCCCATCTATTTTAACACCTTAAAATCTCAATAGACATATAGTAAACACATGATATTTTACAGTTTTGCGAACTGAATCATTTTATAAAAACCCAAAAAACATAATACATTTACAAAAATTAGAATTTATTTTCCTTGAATTTACTATATTCCTATTGATAAAATAATTGGGGCTCTAACTATTATATATCCTAAAATAATTCTTTTAAATTATGCATTTCGCGTCAATGTACTATTCCTCAAAATTAAATTTGCAAATGAAAGAAGGAATTTATTTATGTACTATAAGCAATCCAATTCATTCCAAAAAATGATTGAACCTACGATTCTCTTTATTGCACTATTTTTTCTCTCAATACTAACTGATTTTCTAACACCTACGTATGAATACTGCTTACTCTTATTTATTACATTAATTATTTCCAGCCGGTATGGTATATCTATTGCCCTTTTCGTCTTTCTGGAAGCAATGATTTATATTTTTGTAAGCGGTATATATAAAGAAGATGATGTATTACTGTACTTTTATTCATCAGGTTACTGGATAAGTTGGATTTTCTTACTTGTTATTAGTTTATGTTGCGGATTAATGAGTACTTCACAAAAAGAACGTTATGAAGATGTACATATGATAAATAATGAGCTGAAGGCTGAAAATAAAGAATTAAAACATGTTGTGAAACAATTGGATGAAACACGTATTACACTACGTTCTCGTGTACTTGAATCAAATAACCATTTGTCTAAAATGTATCATATGTTTAAAGCTTTAAATCATACACATCCTGAAATTGTACTCGATGAAGGAATAAATGTATTAAAAATGTACTTTGGAGCAAAAAAAATTGGTATCTATCACGTCGATAACAATAAACAATCGCTTCGTATTAAATTAAGATCAGAAACTGGTAAAAGTACATTATCTCAATCTATTTTTGTTAAAAACGCTTCGTTAGTCATCAAAAATGCTCTAGCGCATAATCGACCTTTTTTCCGTACAGATGAAGATTTTCAAGATGCTCCACTTTTAGTTGGTCCCGTCCTATTCCAAGATGATGTACAATACGTCATTATATTAGACGAAATCGAGTTTTCAAAAGTAACTTCTGAGCAATTCGAACTTTTCACATGGTATTTACGCTGGATGGGTGATCGTTTACAGAACGCTTCTAATCTTTGGCTATCGAATCAAGAGGATCGCACATTCCCTAAAACAAGCATTTATTATGAAGATGAATTTGAACATTTACTAAAAATAGAAAAAAAACGTTACGAAACATTATCTTATCCATATTCCTATTTTGAGTTCAATGCTCCGCAAGATTCTTTAGAAATGATAAATTCTATTTTAAAAGACCATTTACGTGATATCGATATATTCGGTTATAGTACGACCGAACAAAAAATTATGATTTTATTACCTGGCACTGAAGAAAAGTTTTTACTACAAGTTCAAACTCGTATACAAAATGCTCTTTCTTCTAAAGGAGTGATATTCTAATGATTTTACTCCTTCTTTATTTTATTTATGCTATTTTGGTTTTTCTTTTATTTCGATTTACGAAAAGTTTGATTGCTAAAGATAAAAAAGGAATTATTGAATTTTGCTTGATTATCTCTCTTCTTTTCCCGCTTATCGGACTTATTGTATCAGCAATCATGTTATTACTTAATATAAGACGCTCCAAAACCGAGTGGTTACAGCAATACTCTGATTATGTTGCCTTTCACGTTGATAATTACGAAGATATTTTGGAATCAGCAAAACAAGATATGGACTTAATTTCATTTTCTTCTGGATTAGAACTAGATAAGCCTGAATTACATAAACAACTCATTGTACAGTTAAGCTCCTCCTCTATTTCTAATGAAGGAGGCTTATTGAAAGAAGCCATTCACCATAAAGATCCTGAAACTGTGCATTACGCAGCAACTACTATTAATTTACTAAATGAACGGTACGAAAAACAGATCGAATACTTAAATAAGCAATTTCTACAAAATCCACAAAATGAAATTGCAAAAGAATTGGTTTCTAACTATTTAAGATATATAAACAGTGGTCTTCTTTCTAATCAGCAAAAAGAAAAAATAATCGCTGAATTTATGAATTTTATTACACAAAGTGTAGAACTATTCCCTAATGAATCTCTTTACCCTTTCCACCTTGGAAACCTGTTTCTACACACAAAACAATATGCAAAGTCTGAAGAACAATTTTTAAATCTTATTCATTTCTATCCTGAATCATATTACGGCTATGTTGGATTACTTGAAATATATTATGGCCAAAAGTTATGGGATAAGCTCTATAACTTAATCAACAATCTAACAACTGCAAAAAGAATTCATATACTACCGCGTAAATATCAATTATTTGTAAGGCAGTTTGGAGGCGCACACATTGAAAAAGGGGATTAATATATATATCGGGATTATTAGTATCATTTTATTTCTCTTAATTTTATCCATCCTTATATATCGAACAGAAAATTTTTATCAAAAGTTTTCTGTTCCTAAAACTAAAGAAACAGATACTGTTAAAACACTCAAAGCAAAAGATGTAACTCAAAATGGACAGAAAATGCAATTATACGTTTTAAAAACGGATAATACATTAGGACAACAAGTCGAATTTAATACAAAGAAGGCAATGGATTACGCACACCTACACTATAAAGATATTACAGCTAATGAAATTAAGGGACTTACTCCTTCTCCCTATACAGGGATTATTATTACAGGTGAAATAATGGCGCAACTTCCACAAGCTGATATTCAAAATTTTGTACAAATGGGCGGAAGGATTATTATCGCAAACCGACTTGATTCAGATCCTTCCTGGAACACATTATTTGGTATTACAAAAAAAGAAGGTTTCAAAGATGCGAAAGGATTAACCTTTGAAGAAGTTTTATTCCCTGGTTATCCAGATCTCCCAAGTTCTTCTCCATTGTTTACTCATAGCTCAATGAATATTACGCTAGATGAGAATACAACTAATACTTGGATTACAGCGGAAGATACTCCCATCCTCTGGACCAATGACTACGGTGAAGGAAAAGTCTTATATTGGAATACAACAGCATTGAACGATAAATTAGGTAGAGGTATGTTCGTTCAATCACTCGGGACTATTTTCCCGGCTTTCGCTACAGCACAACTTGGAGCCGAGATTATGTATATCGATGACTTCCCATCTCCGATTCCAAGTGGAGAACTAAAAAACTTAACAACAGAAAAAATTTCTGTTGAAGAATTTTATAAAAAACATTGGTGGAAAAATATGAAGAATATCTCTGAAGAGCTTGATATTAAATATACGGGTGTTGCAATTGGGACATACCAAAACAAAGTAACTCCACCTTTTGAAGATTTCTCAGGTAAAAATAGAAATACCTATTTATTATTTGGGAGAGAATTATTAAGTCACGGCGGGGAAATAGGCATTCATGGCTATAACCATCAACCTTTATTATTACCACCAGACCCAGTAGATAAAGCACTTGAATATGTTCCATGGAATTCAAAAGAGGATATGGAGAGCTCCTTAAATGCTCTACAAAAACTCGTGTATAACTTCTTTCCAAATGAAAAATTAAAAACCTATGTACCACCATCCAATATTATAAATACAACTGGATTAAGTGCATTAAACGACGCGGTTCCAACTATAGAAACAGTTGCTTCTCTATATGTGGGAGGCACAAGTAACGGCAGTTTAATTCAAGAATTCGGACCAGATGTACAGAATAAAAACATTTATCATTTCCCGCGCATTACGAGTGGCTATGCTATCACAGATGAAGAGCAATTTATCTTAACTGATGTTACCGCAAATTTAGGGGTTATCTCACATTTCGTCCATCCAGATGATATCCTTGATGAAAAACGCTCAGGTAACTTAACATGGGAAGAATTATTTAAAGCTTATAAAACGACAATTAAAGAAATACGAGAAAGGTATCCTTATATGAAAAGTATGACTCAAAGTGAAGCAACTGCTTCTATGAAAATTTATCAAACTGGTAACCTAGATGTTTCTTATGAAGATGATGCTGTTCACATTGCCTATCAAGGGTTACCAAACCATACTTCAACAATTATACGTGTAGAAGAAGGTAAGAAGATACAACCTGGCTCATTCTCTTACGGTACAGTTAAAAAGCTTGATTCCCAAATTTATAGCGTTACGTTAACGAAAGCCAGCGCTACAATTCCAATTAAAGGAGAATAACAAATGAGAATAGGTTTGGTCGTTGAAGGCAGCTACCCCTTTGTAAGTGGAGGGGTAGCAAGCTGGGTTCAGATGATTATCCAGCAGTTTAAAGAACATGAATTTACGATTTTTGCGATAGTCCCTCAAGTAAAAACAGAAGATGAATATCAATATGAAATTCCAAGCAACGTAAAAGATATCATTCTGATTCCTTTGCAATCAGAAAATGAAGCAAAACATATAAAAACTAATTTAACTGAACAAGAAGTACAGACACTTCAAAAATGGTTTACATTTCAAGCCAACGATACAACAGCATTACAAATATTAGGAAACAAACAAAAACTAGGAACACTCCATTCCTTCTTCGAAAGCCGTGAGTTTTATGAGATTGTTAAAGAAAGCTATTTATATGAAGAAAGTAGTGGATCCTTCTTAAATTACTTTTGGATGTGGAGATCTATGTTCACACCAATCATTCAAATTTTACAAATTGATTTTCCTGAATTAGATCTTATTCATTCTGTATCGACAGGATATGGTGGGTTACTTGGTGCTGCAATTAGTGCCAAGTCCGATATACCATTTATTCTAACTGAACATGGTATTTACTCCCGGGAGCGTGAAGAAGAAATACTACAATCTACTTGGATACCAATTGAATACAAAAAAAGATGGGTTTCTTTCTTTCATCACTTGTCTCATCAAGCATATGAACAAGCTGCTGATGTAATTACGTTGTTCGGCCGAAATAGTGCATATCAAAAAGAATTAGGTGCCCCGGCCCATAAACTAAAAATCGTTCCAAATGGCGTTACTTTATCTGACTATAAAGGGTTACGTAAACCAAAATACAATTCGGATAAACTCATCATTTCCGCCATTATACGAGTTGTGCCAATTAAAGATGTAAAAACAATGATTTATGCAGCTAAATTATTATTGGAAAAAGATATTCCATTTATATTTTACCTACTAGGTCCTGATACGGAAGAAGCAGAATATGCTCAGGAATGTCGTGAGTTAATTCAACAATTAGGATTAGAAGAGCATGTAATAATGACCGGCAAAGTAAATATTAAAGATTACTTAAAACAAACAGATCTTCTCGTATTAACAAGTATATCTGAAGGACAACCATTAGCTATGTTAGAAGGAATGGCAGCAGGATTACCATGGGTTGTTACAGATGTCGGCTCTTGTAAGGAATTAATTTACGGACAAGATAGAGATCCTTACGGACAATGTGGATTTGTTGTACCACCTGTATCTCCTGAACAAGTTGCCATTCATTTAGAGTGGTATTATCGTCACCCTGAATCCATTCAACAATTTGGGGATAATGGGCGCAATCGTATTGAAGCGCACTATCAATTATCAGGTGTCGTTGATAGTTATCGTAAGCTTTACTTAGAAAGAGGTAAAAAAACATGGCAGGAATAGGATTTCGTTTACAAAAATTATTCCAAGAAGACTACTATTCTTCAAGAATAAAGGCGTACGGATTTTCATTATTTGTTACAGCTGGTCCGTGGTTAGTCGTTATTTTAGCAGTAACAGCTATTCGATACATTTTAAGTTTGTTCCATTCTATTTCAATTGAGGAACAGCGCCTTTTCACAATTTCAATTTCATACTGCTTTATTTTTTCTCAAATTATATATGGTGCCTTACAGCTCATCGTAACTAGATATGTGGCTGACCTTTTATACGAGCAAAAAGCTGATAAAGTATTTTCTTCCTTTTTAGGAATGACGAAAATCACACTTTTCTTAGCTATTGTCTTATGGCTTTTGTTTGCAATTTTTACACCATTAGCCTTGTATTATAAAATCGTGATGCTATTTTTATTTTTAGCTTTAAACATCATTTGGATTCAATCCATTTATTTAACAGCAGCTAAAGATTATCAGTCCATCGCTCTTGCATTTTTAATTGGTTCCATTTTCTCCTTATCTGGAATTGCGCTTATCGCTTACTGGCATCCAACACTTGGAATAGAACATGGATTTGCCCTATTACTTTTAATTTCTTTTACAATCGGGACTTTCATTACATTAGTGTGGTTAAGTATAGTTATTGTACGAATGTTTCCAAATAGTGATGCTACCGAACAATTTACCTTCCTTTCTTACTTAGATAAATATCCGGAACTATTTTGGTCAAGCTTACTTTACAATATCGGCATTTGGGTATGTAACTTTGTTATTTGGTTCGGAGAAGGGCGAGGAAATATTGAAAACACGTTTATTTATCATCAAATGTATGATACCTCTGTTTTCTGGGCTTATTTAAGCATTATCCCAACCTATATTTTCTTCGTAGTATCCATTGAAACAAGGTTTTATGAACGGTATAAGAAGTTCTTCGGCTCAGTTAACAATGGGGCGACATTAAATACAATTTTACAATTAAAAGAATCAATGAACTTTGTCCTAAAGCAAGAAATGGAACGCATACTTCGTAATCAAGGTATTTTTTCTTTACTTATTATTTTTATAATATGGATGTTTAGTTCACAATCTGGGAACGTGACACTTGAATACTCTATTTTGCAACTAACTATAATTGGTGCTTATGCAAACGGGATGGTCCTTGTTATCACGTTACTACTCTTATATTTTGAAGATCGTAAAGGGGCATTTCGAACATCAGCCCTGTTCTTTTTTGCAAACCTATTATTAAGTCTTCTTCTACTTCCATTTGGATTCAATGGTTACGGTATTAGTTTTGCACTCGGATCTTCTATTACATTCTTATATGCTATTTCTAGACTCTTTACTTATATTAAAGATATTGACTACTATACGTTTTGTCAGTCAAACATTTCTATAAAACAACGAACTTTCTTTACTAAAGTGGCCAATAAACTTAATAGAAAATAAACAGATAAAAAAATGACCTCTTGCTTATGCAAAGGTCATTTTTTATCTGTTTATTAAACTTCTAGATAGCCATTTTTATTATTTGATTGCCATCTCCAAGAATCTGCACACATTTCTTCTAATCCGCGTTTTGCTTCCCATCCTAATTCACGCTTCGCTTTCGATGCATCTGCAAAGCATACTGCAACATCACCAGGGCGACGCTCTGTAATTTTATAAGGAACTTCCTTGCCCGAAACCTTTTCAAATGCTTCAACCATTTCCAACACACTATAACCAGTACCTGTACCGAGATTATATGCATCTATCCCAGTAGTGCCAATTACCTTTTCAAGCGCCTTTACATGGCCATTCGCTAAGTCTACAACATGAATATAATCACGGACACCCGTGCCATCTTTTGTTGGATAGTCACTTCCAAATACACTTAATTCTTTTAGCTTACCTACTGCTACTTGTGTTACATATGGCATTAAGTTATTTGGAATTCCATTTGGATCTTCTCCAATACGCCCACTTTCATGCGCACCAAATGGGTTGAAATAACGAAGTAATGCGATACTCCATTCTGTATCCGCAAATGCTACATCACGCATAATTTGTTCAATCATTAATTTCGTTTGACCATATGGATTTGTTGCACTTAATGGAAACTCCTCCGTAATTGGTGATGTTTCCGGGATACCATACACTGTTGCAGATGAACTGAAGATCATCTTCTTCACATTATGCTTCTGCATCACTTCACATAGCACTAATGTGCTTGTAATGTTGTTATGATAATACGTTAACGGAATTGCTACTGATTCCCCTACAGCCTTAAAGCCTGCAAAATGAATAACAGCTTCAATTGTATTTTCTTCAAAAATCGTATCAAGTGCTTCTCGATTTAAAATATCTTCTTTATAAAGCTTAAACTGTTTTCCTGTTATATCTTTTACTCGATTTATAGACTCTACTGAGCTATTCGAAAAATTATCTACTACTATAATTTCGTAACCGTTTTTTAGTAATTCTACGCATGTATGACTACCAATATATCCTGCTCCACCTGTTACAAGTATTGCCATAATTATAGTCCTCCATATTTCATTCATTATAAACTTCTCAAAGTATATCACATATTTCTTATCATATGTTTATTATGCGAACACAGAAACTTACATTTTATCCCATAATTTTTTGGGCAATACACGATTCAAATCAGGTAATAAAAAAACGCCACATAACAGACATCATGTGGCGTTTTTTGATCAAATTACGTAACAATATACACTTAGAAAATGAGCAAGACTACCTAACAATACAAAAACATGAAAAATTTCATGGTGTCCCATATATTTAAACTCCAACCATTTTGGCTTCGCACCGTAAATAAACCCGCCAATTGTATAAAAAATGCCTCCAAGTACTAAGAAAATAATACCTCCTGTACTTAAATTCTCAGCTAACGGTGCAAAGAATAGAACAATTAACCAACCCATCAGAAGATAAATTGCTGTCGATAACCATCTTGGACAATTAAACCAAAACATTTTAAAAACAATACCAAAAATCGCAGTTGCATAAACTAAACAAAATAATAGTAAACCATTTGCCGAATTTAATGTAATTAAGCAAAAGGGTGCATATGTACCTGCAATTAATATAAAAATCATAGAATGATCTAGCTTCCTAAAGAAATAAATAACACGTTCACTGGCTACAACACTATGATACACGGCTGACGCCATATAAAGGACCATCATCCCTATACCAAATAAAATAACGGCTGTAATTGCAGCAACAGATGGCATCTTAACAGAAACCTTCACAAGCATAGCTAATAATGCAATAAATGATAATACAGCTCCTCCTAAGTGAGTAAATGCATTAACTGGTTCTCTTACATAAGTATTCATATAAACACCCCTCATATAATTACATGTAGTTTTCATAACTACATGTAATTATATACACATTATTCTCACGGGTCAACATTTACAATTCATTTGTTTCGTAATACCATATTTAAAGATATACTAAACATTACGTTCCACTAAGTTATAAAAGTGAGGGGTTCTACGTGGAAAATATAAATAAATTACTTGAATCATTACATTTAGAAAAAAGTATTAAACTTGAGGATATCCCAAATGTCGACTTATATGTAGACCAAGTTGTCCAACTATTTGAGAATACTTATGCGGATACAACGAGAACTGATGATGAAAAAGTATTAACAAAAACAATGATTAACAATTACGCAAAAGGGAAATTATTCATCCCTATCAAAAATAAAAAGTATTCAAAAGAACATATGATTTTAATCAGCTTAATTTATCAATTAAAAGGAGCTCTTTCCATTAATGATATAAAAAGCTCCTTAGAAAATATAAATGCACCGTTAATAAGCGATGATACATTCGAATTAAATACCCTATATAAAGATTACCTTTCTCTTAATGACGCCAATGTGGGAAACTTTAAGCACGACGTGAATAACCGTGTTAAGGAAGTAAACGAGGTTTCTTCCTTAGAAGATCCAAAGCTAGAAAAGTTTTTATTACTAACATCCTTCGTGACTATGAGTAATATGTATAGACGTTTAGCAGAGAAACTAGTTGATGACCTCAAAGAAACTTAAACAAAAAAACTATCCACCTCTAACAGGTGGATAGTTTTTTGTTTACTTAATTGCTTCATGAACCTTTAATTGTTTCCCTTTAATCGTTGTGTTTTTCATGATTTTTAAAACAAGTGGTCCTTTTCCATTTAATATTTCAACGTAAGAAACATTGTCTTGTATTGTAATAATTCCTATATCTTCTGCTGTAACACCTTTAATTTTAGCAATTGTACCGACGAAATCTACCGCCCTAATTTTCTTTTTCTTCCCGCCATTAAAGTACAATTTCATAATTCCTTTGTTTAGGTCTGCATTTTTATCTTTCTTTATAATTGGTTTAGCATGTATCTTTTCCTCAAATACTGCTTTCCCTTTCATAACTTCTTCTTTTGAAGGTGCAAGTGCCTTTGGAATTTCAAAGCCAATGTACTCCTCAATCTCTTCTAAAAATCTATTTTCATACGGCGTCATGAATGTAATAGCTTTCCCGTTATTACCAGCTCGTCCCGTTCTTCCCGTACGATGTACATAACTTTCTTTTTCTAATGGAATATCATAGTTAATAACATGTGTAATATTATCAATATCAATTCCTCTAGCAGCTACGTCTGTCGCTACTAAATAACGGAACTTTCCTTTTCTAAAATCATCCATAACTTCAAAACGATCTTCTTGTACCATACCACCATGTATTTTGTCACAAGGATAGTTAACCCGCTTTAACTGTTGAAATACGTGATCTACATTTTCTTGCGTACGGCAAAAAATAATACAACTATCTGGATTCTCAATCGTTGTTACATCTTTAAGAAGTGAAAGCTTCTCCTCTTCTCTCATCTCAAAAAGTGTATGTTCAATTTTATCCGTTGTAATCCCGGCAGCCTTAATTTCAATATGCGTTGGCGAATCCATATACGTACGAGATAACTTTTCAACATCTTTTGGAAGTGTTGCTGAAAATAGCATTGTCATTCGTTTTTTAGGTAATTCGTCAATAATTGCCTCTACTTGATCAATAAAACCCATATTCAGCATTTCATCTGCTTCATCAATAACTAAATACTTCAAACACTCTAAAGAAAGGGTACCTTTTTCAATATGATCTAACACACGGCCAGGAGTCCCAACTACAATATGTGTTTTTTGCTTTAACTCTAATTTTTGACGTGCAAATGGAGATTTACCATAAACTGCAGCGGCCTTAATTCTTTTGAAGCGACCTATATTCGTAATATCTTCTTTTACTTGCACCGCAAGCTCTCTCGTCGGTGTTAAAACTAAAGCTTGTGGCTTATTCTCTTCCCACTCCACCATTTCACAAAGTGGTATGCCAAATGAAGCGGTTTTTCCACTTCCAGTCTGTGATTTCACGACAAGGTCTTTCTTTTGCAAGGCAACTGGAATAACCTCTCCTTGCACTTCCGTTGGATGTTCATATCCTAAACCAGTAAGTGCTCTTACAATTTCTTTACTTAATGCATAATCAGAAAAACTTTTTTTACTCATATATTAACCTCTTTTTATTCTGTATTATTTTCTTTTTTCACTTTTCCTATCAATGAATCATCATATACGTTATTATCACCTTATTCATTATACTTGAAAGCTCACATAAAAAGGCGAATCATTCGGGATTCACCTTTTTATATAGAAATTTTCTATTTCAAAAAATTATTCCATTATAAAAATAAACCTCTATCACTTCATATACTGTTCAACTAACTGATAGCACCTTTCCTTCGTACTACTTACATTCGATGAAGTACTTGCTAAACCTGACAATGTCCCCTGCCCGGATTCATTCCAAGCTTCTTCCGCCTTTTGATCTCGATACGTAATCCATTCACGCTGTTTCTCTCTCAAAGTGTTCATTTCACTTGTAGGAAGTTGCATTTTCAAAACACCATAAATCTCATTTAATGCTTTATCCCATGCCTCGTATCTTTTACCCTCACCCTCTTTCATTTCAGTTGTAATTCCGTTCTCATATAAGTAATCGAGTTTCTTCAAACTCTCCTCAATACTATTTAATTTAGTAATATACTCTGCCTTCTGACCGGTAATAACACTTCCCGACTTCTCTTCTTTTTCTTCCTTACGGTTCTCATCTTTTGTTTTATCTACATTTACTGCTCTCGGCACAATCTGTGTAATTTGTTCATTCGCATTTTGATAATATACTTTAAACTGTTCTTTCCCTTTCGTTTCCCTAATAATTACGTTCAGTTGCTCTTTTACATCCACAAACTTCTGTTGGTTTTTCAACTCTTCTATTTTAGCAAGCATTTGCTTATATTTTTCTTCCTCATCTTTTTGATTAGCTAAAACTTCTCGTTTTTCTTTTGCTTGTTTGGCTAATATAACTGAACTAGCAGAATCATTTTCAATTTCCCTCAATAACGAACTTGCTCGGTCTATATTACTTTCCTGTAATGCTTCAATCATTTTATTCGTTTGATTTATCTTCAGCCTTATTTCCCGATCATCCTTCTTTTCTTTTAATGCTAATTCAAAAGATGCGACTGCTCTATCGTATTCTTTATTTTCCAACGCTAAATCTCCTTGTTTCTTTGCCTTATCAAAGGCATCATTATTGCTGCATCCAGCAACAACCAACAAAGTTATTCCTATTGTTAATATTAACTTTTTCATAGTATCTCCCCAGCCCCCTCACCCAAAATAAGAAGCACACATACAATTTTATGCAATTATCGCAACTTTCCTTACTTTTTTTATAAACGAACGTTATACCTATAAAAACTATTTAAATTCGCTTTTAACGTTATTTTTAAAAGATATTAGCTTCTTTCAAAAAAAATGTTAAGAAAATCTTTGACTTCTTAATAAAAATGATGTAAATTATCCTATGGACGAACATTTTTAATCAATAAAAATAAAATATTCGTATTTTAGGGGTGTAAATGATGGAAAACGTATTTGACTATGAAGACATTCAATTAATTCCTGCAAAATGTATTGTAAACAGCCGATCTGAATGTGATACAACTGTCACTTTAGGAAAACATAAATTTAAATTACCTGTCGTACCTGCAAATATGCAAACGATTATAGATGAAAGAATCGCAACTTATTTAGCTGAAAATAATTATTTCTATATCATGCATCGTTTCCAACCAGAGAAACGAATCTCATTCATTAGAGATATGCAATCACGTGGATTAATTGCTTCAATCAGCGTTGGTGTTAAAGAAGACGAATACGAATTCGTACAACAATTAGCTGCTGAGCAACTTTCACCTGAATACATTACAATCGATATCGCACACGGTCACTCTAATGCTGTGATCAATATGATTCAACATATTAAAAAACATTTACCAGAGAGCTTCGTTATCGCTGGAAACGTTGGAACTCCAGAAGCGGTAAGAGAATTAGAAAACGCTGGTGCTGACGCAACAAAAGTTGGTATTGGACCTGGTAAAGTTTGTATTACTAAAATTAAAACAGGCTTTGGAACTGGTGGTTGGCAGCTAGCTGCACTTCGCTGGTGTGCAAAAGCTGCAAGTAAGCCAATTATCGCTGACGGTGGTATTCGTACGCATGGCGACGTAGCTAAATCAATTCGATTTGGAGCAACTATGGTTATGGTCGGTTCTCTATTCGCTGGTCATGAAGAGTCTCCAGGGGAAACAATCGAAAAAGATGGCAAGCTTTATAAAGAATACTTTGGTTCTGCTTCTGAATTCCAAAAAGGTGAGAAGAAAAACGTTGAAGGTAAGAAAATGTTCGTTGAGCATAAAGGTTCTTTAGAAGACACTTTAATCGAAATGGAACAAGATCTTCAATCTTCTATCTCTTACGCTGGCGGAACAAGATTAGATGCTATTCGTACTGTAGATTATGTTGTCGTGAAAAACTCTATTTTCAACGGTGATAAAGTATATTAATTTTTAAAATTCAACTCGAAGGACAAGCATTTTTTATGCTTGTCCTTCTTTTTCATGTATAAAAATGTAAAATATTTTTATTTTACTGAATTTTCTAGTATCATGTTTTTAGATACTTATAATAAGGGGGATATAACAAATGAAAGATGTAATTGAGAAACGCCTTATTCGCGCAGAAGTCCCTACTGAATTAACATGGGACCTTTCTGATTTATACCCATCTGATAAAGAGTGGGAAATTGCATTACGTGTATTAAAAGATGATATAAAAAAACTTGATACATTTAAAGGACAATTACACACTAGCCCCACTACTTTATTAAATTGCCTGCTTTTAGAGGAAGAGCTTTTAATGAAATTAACAAAGCTATATTCATATGCAAATTTAAAAGAATCTGCTGATCGAACAGATCCAGTTATTCAAGCGGACTCTTCCAAAATTTCCGCTTTATGGACAACTGTACATACTGCACTATCCTTTATCCATAATGAAATCCTCTCACTCGAAGAAGGAACAATTGAAAAATATTTAATTGAAGAAACAAAACTTGAACCTTTCCGTAAATCGTTACTAGAAATACTACAAAAAAGGCAGCACACTCTCTCACCTGAAACAGAAGAAGCTCTTGCTGCACTCGGCGAAGTTCATAGTTCTCCCTACAAAATTTACGGTATGACTAAATTAGCCGATATGGATTTTCCTTCTATACAAGATGAACAAGGAAATGATTTGCCTGTATCATTTGCATTATTTGAAAGTAAATATGAATTCTCTCCAAGCACATATATACGTAGAAAAGCATATTCATCATTTGTTTCCACATTGAAACGATATAAAAATACAGTCGCAACAACATATGCTACTGAAGTAAAAAAACAAGTGACACTTTCGCGGTTACGCAAATATGAATCCGTTACTCATATGCTTTTAGAGCCTCAAAAAGTTCCACTTGAAATGTATAACAACCAACTAGATATTATTTATAACGAATTAGCGCCTCATATGCGCCGTTTTGCAGATTTAAAAAGGAAAGTATTAGGTCTTGATCAAATGCTTTTCTGCGACCTACACGCGCCTTTAGATCCTGAATTCAATCCAGCGATTACTTATGAAGAAGCAGGAAAACTCATTCAAAATTCTTTAAAAGTATTAGGAAATGAATATAGTTCCATTATCGAAAAGGGCTTCAAAGAAAGATGGGTAGACCTTGCAGATAACGTTGGAAAATCAACAGGTGCCTTCTGCTCTAGCCCATACGGTTCTCACCCTTATATTTTAATTACATGGCAGGGTACGATGCGCGGGTGTTTCACATTAGCTCATGAATTTGGACATGCTGGTCATTTTTATTTAGCCAATAAAAATCAGCGTATTATGAATGTGCGTCCATCTATGTACTTTGTTGAAGCTCCATCAACGATGAATGAATTACTATTAACTCAGCATTTACTTGCGACAACGGAGGACAAGAGAATGCGCAGATGGGTTATTCTGCAACTACTCGGCACGTACTACCATAACTTTGTTACTCATTTACTTGAAGGAGAATATCAAAGAAGAGTATATGCCATAGCAGAGGAAGGACAAGCACTTACAGCCACCACTTTAACTGAAATAAAAACAAATGTCCTTTCTACATTCTGGGGAGATTCAGTAGAAATTGATGAAGGTGCCGGTTTAACATGGATGCGTCAACCTCACTATTATATGGGCTTATATTCTTACACATATTCAGCAGGCCTAACTGCATCTACCGCCGTAGCCCAAATGATTAAGGAAGAGGGACAGCCTGCCGTTGATCGCTGGCTCAACGTGCTCCGCGCAGGCGGTACGATGAAACCACTCGAATTAATGAAACACGCTGGAGTAGACATGTCAAAACCAGATGCAATCCGTAAAGCTGTTTCTTACGTCGGTTCCTTAATTGATGAACTAGAGCACTCTTATCAAGAATAAAAATAAGCCCTCGTTTTATGAGGGCTTATTCTATATTTACTTTCCAAATCTTTTGCGGTATCCGCATTTTCTACACAGTTCTTCTACTGCAACCCTTTTTGAAAATCCATCTACAATATTTTGCGCTCTATCGCCTTCAATAATATTAGAGAATGAATCACTATTAATATTTCCAAGGTTAATAATTCCCTCACCATCTAAACAGCAAGGAATAACAGTTCCGTTCGCTAAGATTCCAGCCTGATTTCGAAGACCATGACAGAATCCTTTTCCATCATCCTCTTCTTCATGTAATGCCGGCCACTGGAATTCATAATCTTGATTAATAAATACACGTTCCGCAATTTTTATACCTTTTCCTGGTGTGAGCTTCTCTTCTATGTTATAAGAAAGATCAAACTCTTTTTCGATAATAGATAATAAATCTCTATTCCGCTGAATTTCAAGATTCGTTTTGTTATCCTGAGTTAAATTCCATAACCTTAGCGAAACAATTAAATCCGATTGACTCGTCGCTTCTCTAATGAAAGAAAGTATACTCCTTACATAGCCCTCTTTATCTTGCGATCCTGGGTGTCCATCAAAACTGTGCAGTGAAAAATTCATTTGTCTTAACGCAGGCTTATTTAACAATCTATGCCTTCTCTTATTAATTAACGTTCCGTTCGTTGTAATATTAACTTTAAACCCTTTTTCATGGCTTAAATCTAATAGTTGATCTATTTTTGGATGGAGCAACGGCTCACCCTTCACGTGTAAATAAATGTAGTCTGTATGAGGTTTAATTTGGTCTAATCTTTTAGCAAAATCCTCCACAGAAATGAATTGCTTCTGCCTTTCCGTCGGCGGACAAAAGCTGCACGCAAGATTACATACACTTGTAATCTCTAAGTAAAACTTCTTAAACTTCTTCACCCTTAATTCCTCACTTCTCTGACTACTTATACTTTTTCCCTCTTCATATTACAGCATATTTTTTTAGAAATAGAAACATACTTATTTTAGGAAATCTATATACCACCTATTAATGTGTAAAAGACCATCGGTGATTTTTGTCCAATGGTCTTTCCCACTACTAATTACCTTTAACCTCTTTTACATACTCCCATGTTTCACCTTGATTTTTAGATTGATAAAGTATACTACTATTACCATTATAGTCTCCATCTGATCCTTGCCCAACTAACATGTTAAAAACCCCATCCTTCTCATAAGGCATATTAGGAAAATCAAAAGGGGTTATTAATTGTCCACTCTCTAGCTTCACTTCATGATTTATATAGCTCACCTTTTGAAAAGTTATACCCCCATCATCTGTACGGTATAGCCCTCCTTCAGTGCCAGAGGGTCTAGCTGCCCTTAAAAATCCGAGTTTCTCATTGAAAAAGATGATTCCTGATGCACTACCAACTGCTTCATTAAATGGGTCTTCATTTATAACTGCCCATGTTTCTCCACCATCTATTGTCTTGCTTAGTGAATAAAAGGTACTCCCTAACGCTTTATCTGTAACATGTAGTTTATAACCCACTTCTTTTGAAAAGTAAAATTGCTCATTATTATTAGTTAGATCCTTCTTTTTCTTTTTAGAACTACTTTCCTTACTCCAATTTGGGTCACCTAGTAAATTATATCTAGCAGGTACTATCTCTTTCTCTTTTCCGGGGATAAATATAGATACCGTATATCCAATTATTTCGGATTTTGCTTCTTCAAGCTTCTCTAATTTCCCATCTTTATTAATATTAATAATTCCTTCTCTATTGTAACCCCAGTTTCTTTTCCCATAATAAACCAGCCCATATTTATCTTCATTCCACTTACTGACAGTTTGTTTAACTGGAATGGCTTGAACTGTTTTAATTAAAGGTTTTACTAATTTATCTTCATTATAATCAGCGTTAATATACCCATTTAGTCCTACAAAAATATCTTTTGATTTATTTTTATTATAAGATATTAAGTAGCTTTCCTCTTTTCCAGCAGCATTTTTTCCATAAAGAAAAGTATCAAATGATGTAATTGTTCCATCTGAGTTAAATTCCAAAGTAAAACCATCCGACATATATAACTTCTTTGGCAAAGTATATTTCTTATTTATATCTTCAAAAATACCCTCTACACCATACTTATATATATTATCACGCTCAAGTTCAACTGATCTTTCGTTTTTTACGCTTTCTATAAACCATGCTAGTTTACCACCATAATTCGTTGCACTTTTATAAATTTTTATCCCATAAAAAAGCGTTATAAAGATAATGATGATAACGGAAGCATATTTCCATCCCTTTATATTTAATAATTCGGATGATTCATATTCCCTATTTTTTATAACTTTAATTGTAGTAAATATAATTATAAGTATTAAAAATGCTGTACATAATAACAAAATATAAATATTATTATTCACTCTTCCATACATACATAACAAAGCTAACTCATAACAAAAAATCCAGTATCCGATTATTAATAATGGGTTTTTTAGTAATGATATAAGTATTTTTTTCATATTTCCCCTAAATATGTTAAGCCCCCCTAATTACATCTAATACTTCTTTTCTCCTATATTGAGTATACTTGATTTTACCAAACACTCGCATATCCCATATTTATTGTACATTTTAATTACGATCGGTTAAATCTAAAATAATAAAGTGCGTATAAAAAAGCACTCTATCCTGTAAAGATAAGTGCTAATTTCTTAATCATATTTTTTATTCAATATACAGCCAATAATACTTTATGTTATTACACAAGGCATTATTAACTTTCGATTACTACCCACTATTTATGATACGGTTCCCCACGATTAATCCGAAACGCTCTATACACTTGCTCAAGCAATACTAATCGCATTAATTGATGTGGTAATGTCATCTTTGAGAAAGAAAGAGATTCGTTTGAACGCTTCATTACTTCAGAACTAAGCCCCAGTGATCCACCAATTACAAATGTGATTTTGCTCTTTCCATATGTAGCAAGGCGATCTATACTTGCTGCAAATTCTTCTGATGATTTTTGTTTTCCTTCTATTGCTAACGCAATGACGTGCGTATCGTCAGAAATTTTATCCAGTATACGTATACCTTCTTTTTCTTTTACAATTAACATTTCTGCTGCACTTAAATTTTCTGGTGCCTTTTCATCTGGCAACTCAATTACTTCTACTTTTGCGTAAGAAGATAATCGTTTTAAGTATTCTGCTATACCTTGTTTTAAGTATTTTTCTTTTAATTTTCCGATTGAAATAATCGAGATATTCACATCTATTCCCCACCTTACAAACACGTTATCCACAGGACTTATCCACATATCCACAAATGTTACCCACATATTGTGTGAGAATCTGTGTTCGATACAACATATGTCGCCTCTTTTTGACAAAATTCACATGTTTTTTTCTCTTCTTTAGAGTTATCCACATTGTTAATAACCGGTGCAACTTCACACTCATCCACAATGATATCTAATGCTAATTCAACATGTTCTAAACAACAAGGTAAATTCATATTCTTCACCTCACTTTTCTACAATAGAAAACAGGAGGTAGGCCCTCCTGTTTTTAATACTTTTGAATGCCTAATTTCACCGTTGTTGTCGCTCGTTTTGTACCACGATAAAAAGTAAGAGTCATTTTGTCATCAATTTTTTTATTATATAAGGCCGTGCGGAACCCAATAATATCGTGCACCGCTTTTCCATCTACCGCCACAATAACGTCATGCTCTCGCAAGCCAGCATCCGTGCCTGGCGAAGGACTTTTCACATCTAAAATGCAAACTCCATCCGTTATGTTACCTGGTAAATGTAACGTTTTTGACCAATAATAATTCGGAATCTCATTTAACGATCTAAGCTCAATTCCAACATAAGGTCTTTTTACTTTACCGTATTTCTCAAGTTCATTCATAACAGGGACGGCTCTTGTAATTGGAATAGCTAGTCCAATTCCTTCTACTTCTTTTGCTGCAATTTTCATTGAGTTAATGCCAATTAATTGTCCTGCTGCATTAACAAGTGCACCACCACTATTACCTGGATTAATTGCCGCATCTGTTTGTAATACTTCTACTTGCCAATCGTAATGTCCATCTTGGTTTAAATCTACAGGGACAATACGCTCGTTAGCCGAAATAATACCTTGTGTGACAGTTCCAGAAAATTGTAGCCCAAGTGGATTCCCAATCGCAATAACTGGTTCTCCTCTACGAACTGTATTAGAGTCGCCAATTTCAATCACTTTCTTCACATGCTTCGCATCTATTTCTAGTACCGCTAAGTCCGTGACTACATCGGTTCCTAATACTTTACCTGGAATTTTCTTACCGTCACTTAAGCTCACTTCAATACGATTCGCCCCAGCAACAACGTGGTTATTCGTTACAATATACGCATGTCCATCTGTTTTCTTATAAATCACACCAGAGCCTGTACCAGCTTCCGAATCAGCCTCTGAAAAATCATCTCGTTGAATGTTAATAACACCAACAACAGCCTCTGAAGCACGATCAACGGCGTCTACAAAGCTAATCTGTTTAACAGGAACATTTCCACTTTGAGCTTCAGCCATATTTTTTTCACTTGCTTCAGCTTGCGGAAGCTTACCTGCATGATTTGAAAATAAAGGAGCTCCAAATGCAAATAATGAAGCCCCTACAATTGTCCCCGCTATGCTAGAAATGACAATACCTTTATGTTTCTTTTTCCCTGCGCGTTTAATACGATATTTTTCTTCATCAATAAAGGACATATTTGTTCACCTATCTTCCTGAAAACAACTATATTCACCTTTATTGTTTACTAAAATGAAGAATTATACGTATTGAATTTTAGTAGGCATTTTTTGATCCGTATCATGTATTTCAAAGGATTCTCCAACCCCAAAACCTTTTTCCTCTAATACTTGTGATACAGACATACGCGCTAATTCTTTCATGTTATTATCTAAGCTTAAATGCGCTAAATAAATGTGTTTTGTCTCGTCTGTAATAACATCAGCCATCGCTAATGCAGCGTCCTCATTACAAACGTGGCCAACGTCGCTTAAAATACGTCGCTTAATGCTCCATGGATAGCGTCCCATACGAAGCATCTCCACATCATGATTGCTTTCAAATACGAAAGCGTTCGCTCCCTTAATGACACCTTTCATACGGTCACTTACGTAGCCCGTATCTGTAATAAGAGCTAACTTTCTATTATTGTTATGAAAAGCATAAAACATCGGTTCCGCTGCATCATGAGAAACACCAAATGATTCAACTTCAATATCCCCAAATGTTTTCACGTCCCCTACTGAGAAAATGAATTTTTGATCAGTTGGGATATTACCTATTAAATGTTCCATTGCATTCCATGTTTTCTCGTTCGCATAAATAGGTAAATCATATTTACGTGCCAATACACCTAATCCTTTAATATGGTCACTATGCTCATGTGTTACAAGAATACCTGATACGTCATTTATATTCAGTTCAGCTTGTTTAAATAAAGCCTCTGTCGCTTTACCACTTAAACCTGCATCGACGAGCAGTTTTTTTTCATCTGTTCCTACATATAGCATATTCCCTGTACTTCCACTCGCAAGTACACTAAAGTGCATACTCATTCTTTCTCACTCCATTATGTTCTTCCGGCACTTGAGTTTCCCCTAATTCCATAACTTGTCCTTCAATTGCATTCACAAAAAAATCCTTTTTCTGCTCTGTCTTTAAGTTCCATGTTGGAGCAAGCACTTGTATATTAGAAGAAGACTCCGCAAGAGTTGCATATCCAATCTGCGCCTCTTTCACGTGCGTATTTTCTGCAATTTTATTTTTCAAATATATATTTTCTAAAGCTGTTTGAGCAGTAATAATTTCTTGTTCTTTCGTCTTTTCGCTTTCGCCCATTTCCTTCAAATCCGTTAACATTGTTTGTGTATACGAAATAAGCTCATTTTTTTCATTTAAATCTACAACAATCATCGCACGATTATTGTAGAAGATTGGTTTATCTTTATACTTTTGAAAGAAGTAAATTTTTGAGTCCTTTATTGCTCCAAACTCATATTTTTGTCCATCCAGCACATAATTTTTCAAAAAATCATTATACTTATCTTTTGACGATGATTTTGTATTTAAAAAAGGCTCTTTTAATTTACTCTCTATTTGATATTCGTCTTGCACATGCGCCGTCTGATTTTTTAAAGATTGTACATCTTCTTCTTTGAAAACCTTATTTTTCGCCATTATAAATGACTCTTTTTTCGGTTCTTTAGGAAAATTCCCCATAGTAATTTTTTCAGCTTTTAATTGTTGATCGATTTTCGTTTCCGTCACAAGTTCTAATTGATTACTATCTTGCTTTTGAATGAACTGAAAGATAAGAAAGAGGTCTAAAACAAAAAAGGTCACAATAAATATTGTTTTAATTCGATCCCAATCCATTTAGTCCCCCCTCACTCCACTCATATATTTGTTGCTTACCATCTTCTTCACATTTTACATACCATATCGGCTGTAAGACAGCGATTCTCCCACTCCCATCACTGATGGAAGGTTCCAATGACATTTTATAACCAATACCAACATCCTGAATTGATTTTTTATCAATTTCCGGGTTATTCTCTAGTGATGTCATCACTATATGACCTGATGCAAGAGAAGTTGTTTGTTGTTTACTAGGCAAAGTAATACTGAACTCAAAAAAGGGTCTTTCATACTGCATAATTTCACCTGAACCCCATACTTGTTTTAATTCCGCTATTCCATTGGCATTAAATACAGGCAAACCATCCTCATATAAACGGAATGAAGTTTTCCTCCCATTAATATAATCAAAACGATAGGACTTAAAGGATCCACTATGCCCACTTACAAAATCAAAACTTTTTTGTAAAATCACCGCATTATCCGTAGGTTTATCACCATGTACAGCGGAATTTTTATATTTCAACATTGCATCCAACTTATCAATTTCCATAGAACGGATGCCATCCGTAAATGTTTCCTTTTCTTTCTCAGAAATAGGACTTAAATAACGTGGATCACTAAATAAAGCATTTTTGAATGGATCTACCTCTAGTTTAGCTGTAATATACTCTGCCTTACTTAATTCCGTAATCCCATCTGGTAAAAAAAGTTTTTTTGTATCATTTATTTGATATTCAAAATATGGTCTTGCTACTGTTATAAGTTGATTTTGAGCATTTATAATATCCTTTATATAAGCACCGCTCAATTTTGCTTGATATATTTTATGAGGAGTATCATAGGAAACAAAGCTAACTTTAATTTCTTGGTCCGTACTTCTAGAAGGATCAATTATAATACGATTAAAACTTCTGTTACTTTCTATGTTTTTATCTTTAATATTAAACATATCTTTAATCGTATCTAACGGGATATTTGTAGGGAAAACAAATTCAATTTTTTCTTCTCCGTGTACATAAGACAGAAAATCACCTTTAGGGACTGTCCCCGTTATTTCCCTAAAATCATGTAATTCTCCGTTTTCAAGAATTTTATAGATTGAATCCACATTTGCCTTCTTTTCGCTTACATAATGATTTTTCTCTTTATGAATAACGACAGAGGATGGGCGAACAACCTCCGAAATCTTTACCTGATTTATCTCTTCGTTACCTTGAACGAACTTTGTATTTTGCATAGAAGTGGAATCAGGAACATATGTCCATAAGTTAAAAGTAAGAAATAGACTAATGACAACCAAATTAATTAGAACTATCGTTTTAAAGTTTTCCATACTCATTCCCAATCGTCCTCTTCATCTGTCGCCATTGGCAATGTGAAATAAATAGTTGTCCCTTTTCCTTCCTCACTTTTCGCCCAAATCGAGCCGCCATGTGCCTCAATCATTTCTTTCGCAATAGCTAACCCAAGACCTGTACCACCCATTTGTCTCGAACGCGCTTTATCTACACGATAAAAACGTTCAAATATTTTATCTACATTTTCTTTCGGAATTCCCATTCCTTGATCACTCACACTAATCTCTAATAACTCCCCGCGGTCACGCAGGCGATATGTTACTGTACCACCTTCTGGCGAATATTTTAGTGCATTGGAAATAATGTTATATAAAACTTGTGTGATTTTGTCTGTATCCATATCAATAAATCGAGATTTTTTAGAGAAAGATCGTTTGAAGCTTACATTTTGCTCTTTAGACATTTCAAAGCGATCGATAACGTTATTAAAGAAGTCAGTAAAGTCGACCCATTCCTTCATTAAGCGATGTTCTGTACTATCTAGTTTAGATAGTTGTAACAATGCATTTACAAGCCTGATCATTCTTTCCGTTTCCTCTTGTGTAACCGTTAAAAATTGCGGTGCAATATTTGGATCTTGCCATGCTCCATCAGTAAGTGCTTCTAAGTAACTGCGCATCGTTGTTAACGGCGTTCTTAACTCATGAGATACGTTCGCAACAAACTCACGGCGCTCTTGTTCTATCCGCTCCTGCTCTGTTACATCATATAATACAGCAATTAAACCATTTGCCTTCCCTGTTTCTTTTTGAATAACAGAGAAACTAGCACGTAAAATATATGGTTCATTTCTCGTACTAAAATCTAATAAAACTGAATCAGGTTCTTCATATAAATGATCAAGTGTAAATTCTTCTTGTATTCCTAACACTTCTAACACTGATTGATCTAGCGCCGTTTCACGCGAAACATTTAACATCTTTTCCGCAGGATCATTTAATAAAATGATATCCCCTTTTCGATCAGTAGCAATTACTCCATCTGTCATATGTGATAAAACGGATGATAATTTTCGTCTTTCACTTTCTGTGGAGGAACGAGCTTGTTGTAATTTTTTAGATAAATTGTTAAAAGATAATGCTAATTGTCCAATCTCATCGTGACTATGCACCTTTACTTTTCGCGAATAATTTCCTTTCGCCATTTCAATTGCTTGTCTTCGCATATCTGAAATTGGTCTCGTAATTGTTTGAGCCAATAAAATTCCAAGTACAGCTGTTACTAATAAAGCAATTACTGTCCCCGTTGCGAAAATTTGGTTGATGTCCTTCATTTGTTTATACACATCTTCCATAGATGCAACAATATGAATGACGCCAAGTACATCTCCGCCCGGCTCTTTTAGAATAGGGGTAATCATAACTTGAACTCGATGACCTGTATGTCCATCTTTCTCAATCTTTGACTCTGGTTTCTTTTGTACCATTACCCGTTGTACAGCTGTATCTGCTGACGTTCGTCCTACCTTATTTTGCTTAGACGCATCTGAAATTGCCATTAATTTTTTAGTAGAATCAATTACACTTACTTCTTGAATATCTCTCTTACGATCTGATGCGAATTTTTGAATCGAATCATTAATAGCTTTATCTACTGATTCTGTTTTAGGACGTTCTTTTACAAACTCTTGCTTCAGGTTATAAGAAAGTAAGTTTGTTTGCTGCGTTAAGGAATCTTGAAAGCCTTTTACAAGGCTTTTTTCTAATTCCCTGACGAAATATACACCAATTACTTGCATTGCTATTAATATTAACAGCATATATATGAGCACAAATTTTAAATGAATAGATTGAAAAAAACCAACTTTCTTCATATACTATTCCTGTTCTGGGTCACGCAAGTAATACCCTACCCCACGTCTAGTTACAATTAAAGTAGGATGACTTGGATTATCTTCAACTTTTTCGCGTAAACGACGTACTGTTACGTCTACTGTACGTACATCTCCAAAATAATCATAACCCCAAACTGTTTGTAATAAATGTTCACGAGTCATAACTTGACCTAAATGCTTCGCTAAATAATGTAGTAATTCAAATTCACGATGTGTAAGCTCAATGCTTTCTTCACGCTTCGTTACACTATAAGCGTTCGAATTGATAACGATTGGTCCAATAACCATTTCAGTATTTTCTTCTTTCTCTGCAGCACCACCCTGCTGATGGCGACGTAAATTTGCTTTCACACGAGCAAGTAACTCCCTCGTACTAAATGGCTTCGTTACATAATCATCTGCCCCAAGCTCAAGCCCTAATACTTTATCAATTTCAGAGTCTTTTGCTGTAAGCATAATAATTGGCATTTCTGAGCTTTTACGTATTTCACGACATACCTCTAAACCGTCTTTTCCCGGTAACATAATATCTAATAAAACCATATCTGGCTGTTCTTCATTTGCTTTTTCAATCGCCTCATCACCATCATGCGCCATTACAATTTCAAAACCTTCTTTTTCTAGGTTGAACTTCAAAATATCCGCAATCGGCTTTTCATCATCAACTACTAAAATTTTCTTTCCCATCATCGTCTATTTCCTCCTTATAAAAATATGATCAATAATCCTCAAACATATTGGTGTTTATATAGTATGTTCCTATATGACAACAATCTTAGTCTAAGTATTTCTCCTCTATTCTCATAGACTCATGTATCATCCACTTTTACACGGAATCCTATACGATCTATAGAAAAACCTCTAGCTTCAACTGCTAGAGGCTCCTCATTCTATTGTAAAATAACTACCCACTTTTGTAAAACTGGACAAAATAAAAAGGATATTAAGTGGGCCCACTTAATATCCTGAGAGTGGCTCGGGACGGAATCGAACCGCCGACACGAGGATTTTCAGTCCTCTGCTCTACCGACTGAGCTACCGAGCCAAAACTATATATAAAACCACTAATGGTGGTATAAACAAAAGTGGCGGTCCCGACCGGGGTCGAACCGGCGATCTCCTGCGTGACAGGCAGGCATGTTAACCACTACACCACGGGACCAAAAATGAACATAAAAAAACATGACCCGTACGGGATTCGAACCCGTGTTACCGCCGTGAAAGGGCGGTGTCTTAACCACTTGACCAACGGGCCACGAAAAATAAAATGGTGAGCCATGAAGGATTCGAACCTTCGACCCTCTGATTAAAAGTCAGATGCTCTACCAACTGAGCTAATGGCTCATACTCACCAACGTCATATTTTCGTGACGACAAGACATATCATAACATGTTATCTTTCATTTTTGCAATACCTTTTTTTATTTTTTTATAAAAGATAAGAAAAAACTCATGAAAACATGAGTTTTTTCTTAAAAGAATCAATTTTTTATATCAATTAAGCTTCGTATACATTACGAACGATATTTGTTTGATTACGATCTGGTCCAACTGAGAACATAGATAATTGGATTCCTGTTAATTCAGAAACACGCTCTACGTATTTTCTTGCATTTTCAGGAAGTTCATCTAATGATTTCATAGCAGTAACATCTTCTGTCCAACCTGGAAGCTCTTCATATACAGGCTCACATTTCGCTAAAATGTTTAAGTTAGCTGGAACTTCATCGATAACTTCGCCATTGTATTTGTAAGCAACACAAATTTTAAGAGTTGGGATACCTGTTAATACATCGATAGAGTTTAATGATAAGTCTGTTAAACCACTAACACGACGTGCATGTCTTACAACAACGCTATCGAACCAACCTACGCGGCGCGGACGACCAGTTGTTGTTCCGTATTCACGACCAACTTCACGAATTTGATGACCGATTTCATCATTAAGTTCCGTAGGGAATGGACCATCACCTACACGGCTTGTATATGCTTTACATACACCTACAACGCGAGTAACTTTCGCAGGACCAACTCCAGTTCCAACTGTTACACCACCAGCAATTGGGTTAGAAGATGTAACGAATGGATACGTACCGTGGTCAATATCAAGCATAACACCTTGTGCACCTTCAAATAATACACGATGATTGTTATCTAGTGCATCATTTAATACGACAGATGTATCGCATACATACTGTGCGATTTGTTGTCCGTATTCGAAGTACTCTTCAAAGATTTCTTCTACGCTGAAACCTTCTGTATCGTACATTTTTTCAAACAAACGATTTTTTTCCACTAAATTGCGCTCAAGCTTCTCTTTAAATGCTTCACGGTCTAAAAGATCAGCCATACGGATACCAATACGAGCAGCTTTATCCATATATGCAGGACCGATACCTTTTTTCGTTGTACCGATCTTGTTATCACCTTTACTCGCTTCTTCTAACTCATCTTGTTTTAAGTGATAAGGTAAAATAACGTGCGCACGGTTACTTACACGTAAATTATCAGTACTTACACCACGATCGTGTAAGTATTTTAACTCTTCAAGTAATGCTTTCGGATCTACTACTAAGCCATTTCCGATTACACAAATTTTCTCTTTATAGAAAATACCAGATGGAATTAAGTGTAATTTATATTTAACTCCGCCGAAAACAATTGTATGTCCCGCGTTATTTCCACCTTGATATCTTGCAACTACTTCCGCATGCTCAGAAAGAAAATCAGTGATTTTACCTTTTCCTTCGTCGCCCCATTGTGTTCCTACAACTACTACTGAAGACATTATTAAAGCACCTCCGCAATTTTCAAACGATCTATTCAAACAATATAATTGTACCAAAACAGAAAAAGAAGTCAACCAAAAAGCGAACATTTTTTTATCGAAAAACGTTTTCGTTCGTAAGAATTACATATTCACCTTATGAAAGCCCTATCTTTCATATAAAAAAAAAGAAACACATCTTATTATAAGAAATGTGTTTCTTTTTTATACTGCCTTTATGCGTGCGGTGCATGTCCATCCTCAAAGCGGCGTTCTAAGTTGACGAATTTATTAAATTCCTTAACAAACGCAAGCTCTACTGAACCTACTGGACCATTACGTTGTTTTGCAATGATAATTTCAATTGTATTTTTATTTTCTGTTTCACGATCATAGTAATCTTCACGATATAGGAAGGCCACAATGTCAGCATCCTGCTCGATACTTCCTGATTCACGAATGTCAGACATCATCGGACGTTTATCTTGACGAGATTCTACACCACGAGATAACTGCGACAAGGCGATAACAGGTACTTGCAATTCACGTGCAATCCCTTTTAATGTACGAGAAATCTCAGATACTTCCTGTTGACGGTTTTCTCCTGATTTCCCACTTCCTTGAATAAGCTGTAAATAGTCAATCAAAACCATCCCAAGACCTTGTTCTTGCTTTAATCTACGACATTTTGCTCGAATCTCATTTACTTTAATCCCTGGTGTATCATCAATATATATACCAGCATTCGACAGGCTACCCATCGCCATTGTTAATTTCGCCCAATCATCAGAAGTTAATGAACCGGTACGAAGTCTTTGCGCATCAATATTTCCTTCTGCACAAAGCATACGCATAACAAGCTGATCAGAGCCCATCTCCAAACTAAAAATCGCTACATTTTCATCAGTTTTCGTCGCTACGTTTTGTGCGATATTTAATGAAAATGCAGTTTTCCCCACCGACGGACGCGCTGCTACGATGATTAAATCATTTCGCTGAAAACCCGCGGTCATCTTATCTAATTCAGTAAATCCAGTTGGTATCCCGGTAACTTCACCTTTTTGATTATGCAAAAGTTCAATTTTATCATAAGCATCTACAAGGACATCTTTAATGTTTTGGAATGCTTTTGCATTTGTTTGGTGAGATACTTCTAATATTTTTTTCTCAGCCTCATTTAAAAGGCCATCCACATCATCTTCTCGCTCGTATCCATCCGATACAATATGAGTCGCCGTTCGAATTAAACGACGTAAAAGTGCCTTTTCAGCGATGATGCGTGCATAATATTCTACGTTTGCAGCTGTTGGAACAACTTCTGCTAATTCTGCTAGATAAGAAACCCCACCAACTTCTTCTAGTACTCCTTGATCAGCCATCGCTGATGTCATTATTACTAAGTCGATTGGTTCTCCCTTATCAGACAACCCAAGCATGACTTCAAAAATCTTTTGATGTTTCGTTCGATAGAACGAGTCAGGTAGCAACAGCTCTGATGCTGACGTTAATGCATCTTGATCAATCAATATAGCCCCTAAAACCGCCTGCTCTGCTTCTATATTATGCGGAGGGGTACGATCAGCCAGTACATCACTCATGCGCAATCCTCCTTGCTTAATTTATTTTTATTGTTCACTAACATGAACTTTTACTGCCGCTGTTACTTGCGGATGCAATTTTACAGTGACTTTTGTATAACCTAATGCACGGATTGCATCGTCCATTTCAAATTTACGTTTATCAAGTTTAATCTTGTGTGATTTTTGCATTGCATCTACAATTTGTTTGCTTGTAATAGAACCAAATAAACGGCCACCTTCTCCAGATTTCGCCTTTAATTCTACAGTTAATTCCTCTAATGTTTCTTTTAATTGTTTTGCACTTTCAAGCTCTGCTGCTGCATCTTTTTCCTCTTTGCGCTTTTGAGCATCTAAAGTTTTCATACTGCTGTTTGTCGCTTCGGCAGCTAACCCCTGTTTTAGTAAGAAATTATTTGCATAACCGTCTGGTACGTTTTTTATTTCTCCTTTTTTACCTTTACCTTTTACGTCTTTTAGAAAAATTACTTTCATGATTGTGTGCCTCCCTGTAAATAGTCATCAATAACAAATCGAAGCTTCTCCTCCGCTTCATCTACTGTAACATTTTTCATTTGTGTGGCTGCATTTGTTAAGTGCCCGCCACCTCCTAAATTCTCCATAATTAGCTGTACATTCAATTCACCTAAAGATCTACCACTAATTCCAATGAAATTTTCTCCACGTTTTGCAATAACAAACGATGCAATGATACCTGTCATTGTCAATAATGTGTCTGCTGATTGTGCAATAAGTACTTGGTCATAATATTCATCACCATCAACTTTAGCAATCGCAATTCCATTTTTATAAATGTACGCATTTTTAATGGCTTTTGCAACTCGTAAATACTGACCCATATCTTCTTTTAAAAGTTCTTGTACAAGTACAGTGTCTGCGCCATGCGAGCGTAAATAAGAAGCGGCATCAAAGGTACGAGCGCCTGTACGGAATGTAAAACTTTTCGTATCAACAATAATACCAGCTAACAATGCCGTTGCTTCTAACATTGTCATCTTTAAATTTTTCGGTTGATACTCAAGTAACTCTGTAACAAGCTCTGCCGTTGAAGAAGCATACGGTTCCATATAAACAAGTAATGGATCTTCAATGAAATCTTCCCCGCGGCGATGATGGTCAATAACTACTACATTTTCAATCTTATGTAACAGTTTTTCCTCCATCACCATTGAAGGTTTATGCGTGTCAACAACAACAAGTAATGAATCATCATTTGCAAATTCCATCGCTTGCCCTGGTGTAATAAAGTGTGACCATAACTCTTCATTTTGTTTCACTTTATCCATCAAACGTTTGATTCCTTTATCAGAATCATTTTCATCTAATACAATATATCCTTTGCGCTCATTTAATTGAGCTACCTTTAAAATACCAATCGCTGCACCAATCGCATCCATATCAGGGGCTCTATGCCCCATTACAATGACATTACTGCTTTCTAATACTAAATCCTTTAATGCATGCGAAATAACTCTAGCACGTACACGAGTACGCTTTTCGACCGGATTCGTCTTGCCACCGTAAAACTTAACTTTACCCGTTGCTTGTTTAATAGCTACTTGGTCTCCTCCTCGTCCTAATGCAAGGTCTAAACCAGATTGAGCCATCGCTCCAAGCTCCGATAAAGGTAAATCACCTGAGCCAACCCCAACACTTAATGTAAGTGGTATATTCCTTTTTGATGTTTCTTCACGCACTTGATCCAAAATACTAAATTTCCCTTTCTCCATTTGCGCTAAAATACTTTCATTTAGTACAACGAAGAATCTTTCTGAAGATGCGCGTTTCAAATATGCACCATACTTAACGGCCCATTCATTTAGACGTGACGTCACAAGACTTGTTATATTCGTACGTAATTGATCATCTAACCCTTGTGTAACTTCATCGTAGTTATCTAAATAAATAACAGCCAAAACAGTACGCTGATCTTCATACATTTTTTCAATCTCTGTTTGCTCAGTTACATCAAAAAAATAAATTAGTTTTTCTTCTTTCCTTACAAACACACGGAACTTCCGACTATTTAAAGATACTATATCATCAGAAGTCTCTCCTTTAATAAAAAGGAGTAATGTTTCTGATACATCGTACAGATGCCACCCAGCTAATGCGTGTTGCCCCAAACATGAAGACAAGTAAGGATTTGCCCAATCAATCCCATACTCCTTATTGTATAACAATATACCGATTGGCATCTGGTTGAATGCTTCGTTACTCACTTTTTTTACCCTAGTAATCATATCTGTCGTATACTTTTCAAAGTTCCTTTGAAAGGTAAGTTCAAATCGTATAACTAAAAAGAAAACGATGCTAAAAACAAAAAAGGAAGATATCCCCATAATTAAGTGGAAATAACAGAGAATCGAGATTAGCACCAACACAAAAAATGCCAATACGTAAACAGGATATAAAAACCACTGTTTCTTATAAAATTCAGGCATGTATACAACTCCTATAAAGTAAAACTAACTCACCTTCCAGTTAGTTAAACAAATTAAAATAGTGTAAGGAATATTATTTTATTCCCCTATTTTAGAACGCAATGAAATCCCTAAATCAATTATACCTAAGATTGTCACAAGAGGAAACAGCATTGGAATAAACATACATACAATAAAACTAATAATAGGAATACCTCTCGTAAAACCTTTTCTGTGTGCTACAAAGGTGATAAACGTTAATCCTTGCAATACGAGCAGCAAAGCAAATATTACATATAGGTTAGAAAATACCATATATAAATATGATGTTGGTTCTACTTTTATAAAAGTTGCTAACAAAATAAATATGACGTAATACCAGACAATACTCTTTGGCAATTGTATATCTTTAAATTTTGGCCAAGGTGTAACGTCGTGCTTTAACTTTCTCAAAACACTACCTGATATTAGCACTGTAATCCAAGAAAAGCATACAGAAACTAGTACAAGTATACTTGGAAGTAACGTTTGTGATATATCATTCATTTGTGCAAGCAACTCTTTTTGTTCTTTACTAACTGGCATACCAGCAGCATTTGCTATCTTTTCACTTTGCGCCACACTTTCACTAAATATATTTTGCATTTGCTTCATTAAATCTATGTTGAAAAACTTTATACTTCCAACATAAATGAGCATTATACCAATTAAATACGCAAGCGTTCCAGCTATCAATATCTCCACTGGTTTTTTCCCTTTTTTATACATATATCCTAATACGACACCTATTAACCCAAACATCACTGTCTTTATGAGACCAATCGGCTGACTCACAATAACTGTAATAAAAAGTGCCGCTACAAAAATCACGAGTATATTAGATAGTTTATGTCTTACTGTTAATAATATAAATGGTAACGGCAACACAAACGTTACCATTGTACCTAAAATTGGAACATACCTAGATACAAGTAACAAAATGGAATATATAGCCAATAACACTGCGCCCTCAGTAATAAATCTCGTATTTTTCATCATCCAACCTCTCTCTCAAAAAAAGAAAAGCATAGCAAAATGCACAGTAGAGTCCGACTCTACTGTGCATTTCATACGCTATTATTCACCAACATATGGTAAAAGTGCCATTTGACGAGCACGTTTAATTGCAACTGTAAGTTTGCGTTGGTATTTCGCGCTTGTTCCTGTTACACGACGAGGTAAAATTTTACCACGCTCAGAAACGAAACGTTTTAATAAATCAACATCTTTATAGTCAATGCGAGTGATGCCGTTAGATGTGAAGAAACACACCTTACGACGTTTCGCACGTCCACCTTTGCGTCCTGCCATGTCTATTCCCTCCATTCTTTGTTAAAAATAACCGATTCATGCCATTAAAATGGTAAATCGTCGTCCGAAATGTCAATCGGTTGACCAACATTCGAAAATGGATCGTCATTCTTTGTAAATCCAGAGTTACCTGAGTTACCTGAGTTACCTGAGTTACCCGGATTACTAGACTGACCAAATGGGTTAGAGCCTTGGTTACCGTAACCAGCTCCTGATGGTTGCTGATTGAACGAACCGCGTTGCTCCCCACCGCCATTACGCGGCTCTAAAAATTGTACGCTCTCCGCAAGAACTTCTGTTACATATACACGTTTACCGTCTTGTCCATCGTAAGTACGAGTTTGAAGACGTCCATCTACGCCTGCTAAGCTACCTTTTTTCAAATAATTTGCCACGTTTTCTGCTTGTTTACGCCATATTACACAATTAATAAAGTCAGCTTCACGCTCACCTTGTTGATTCGCAAATGCGCGATTCACAGCTAACGTAAAAGTAGCTACCGCAACACCATTAGGCGTGTAACGTAAGTCAGGGTCCTTAGTTAAGCGACCAACGAGGATAACACGATTCATCAATCGAACCACTCTCCCTATATATCTTAATTATTTTTCTTCTTCTTTAACAACGATATGACGAAGGATATCTTCGTTGATCTTAGCTAAACGGTCGAATTCGTTAATCGCTTCTGAGTTAGAGTTCACCTTTAAGATCATGTAGAAACCTTCACGTAAGTCGTTGATTTCGTAAGCTAAACGACGCTTACCCCACTCTTTTGTGTTAATGATTTCTGCACCATTGTTTGTTAAAACACCTGCGAAACGTTCAACTAAAGCTTTTTGAGCTTCTTCTTCAACGCCAGGACGAATGATGTACATAATTTCGTACTTTCTCATTACACTTTCACCTCCTTTTGGTCTAAACGGCCCATAATGGGCAAGGAGCAATTAATTTATAGTAATTACTCACGAGTTTAGATTATATCATAGTAAGTTATATGAATCAACTCACCAATACGTAAAAAACTTGGCAAACATATAATATATTTGCCAAGTCTATATCTTTATTTTTCCTAGGAAATATTAAATTAAACGTTAAAGCGGAAGTGCATAACATCTCCGTCTTTTACGATATACTCTTTTCCTTCTAAACGTACTTTACCAGCTTCTTTTGCAGCTGTCATAGAGCCATTTGTCATTAAATCAGTATAAGAAACTGTTTCCGCACGAATAAATCCACGTTCAAAGTCCGTATGAATAACACCAGCACATTGTGGTGCTTTCATACCTTGTTTAAACGTCCATGCACGTACTTCTTGCACACCAGCTGTGAAGTAAGTAGCAAGTCCTAATAAGTCATATGCAGCACGAATTAATTGATCTAAACCAGATTCTTCAATACCTAGTTCTTCAAGGAATACTTTCTTCTCTTCCTCATCTAACTCAGCAATTTCTGATTCGATTTTTGCACATACAACAATTACTTGTGAATTTTCATTTGTTGCAAATTCTTTTACCATTTGTACATATTTGTTGTCAGAAGGATCCATAATATCATCTTCACTTACGTTTGCTACGTATAGCATTTCTTTCGTTGTAAGTAAATGAAGGCCTTTAACAATCTTCATTTGCTCTTCTGTAAATTCAACAGTACGAGCTGGTTTTCCCTCTTCAAAAGCTTCTTTTAAACGAACTAAAATTTCATGCTCATATACAGCTTCTTTATCTTTTTGTCTTGCTAACTTCGCAACTCGTTCGATACGTTTATCAACAGATTCTAAATCCGCTAAGATTAGTTCTAAGTTAATTGTTTCAATGTCATCAATTGGATCTACTTTTCCTGAAACGTGCGTAATATTTTCATCTTCAAAACAACGAACAACTTGGCAAATTGCATCTACTTGACGAATGTGAGATAAGAATTTATTTCCTAACCCTTCACCTTTACTCGCACCTTTTACGATACCTGCAATATCAGTAAATTCAAATACAGTCGGAACAGTTTTTTTCGGTTCTACTAATTCCGTTAATTTATTTAAACGCTCATCTGGTACTTCTACAATCCCTACGTTTGGATCGATTGTACAGAATGGATAGTTCGCAGATTCTGCTCCTGCTTGTGTAATTGCATTAAATAAAGTGGACTTCCCTACGTTAGGTAATCCAACAATCCCAGCCGTTAATCCCATATTTTTCACTCCTATGTCTCAATCTTTCATCATTATAGATAGTAACGAAAAAAATGACAAGTTTCCACCAAATGAAAAAAAGCAACGGCTGTCTACTGCAGCTGTTGCTTTTTCACTATTCTTCATGCTTCACAAGTATTTTTTTTACCTTACGATCAAACTCTCTTCGAGGAATCATTACCGAATGGTCACACCCCTCGCACTTAACGCGGATATCCATTCCCATACGAATAATCTTCCAGCGATTTTCACCACATGGATGGGCTTTCTTCATTTCCACAACATCGTACAAGTTATATTGCTTTTGCTCCATTCTCCAAATCCCTCCCACTATTAAATTGCTTTTTCACTAACTAATTCTTCGCGACTATATAAAACCATACGTGGGTATGGAATTTCAATCCCATGTAAATCAAGACGATTTTTAATCTCTTTGCGAAGAGCCCTCGCAATAACTGCATGCTGCATCGGCTCAACTTCAGCAATAACACGTAATACAACTTCAGACGCTGCCAGTGTTTGAACACCTAGCAATTGAGGTGTTGTTACCATTTTCTCATATTTTTCTGGTAATTCCACTAATAAATCTTCAATAATTTGCTCCGCTCGTACTATATCACTTTCATAAGAAATAGATACATCAACAAATGCTACACTATTACTAACGGAAAAGTTCGTTACTTGTACAATACTACCATTTGGTATTATATGAATTTCACCTGTCCAGCTTTTCATCTTCGTTGTACGTAGTCCAATTTCCAAAACAGTTCCTTCAAATTGACCTATTCTTACATAATCACCTACTGAAAATTGATCCTCTAACAAAATAAATAATCCTGTAATAACATCTTTAACTAAACTTTGTGCACCAAAACCGACTGCTAAACCAATTACCCCAGCACCGGCTAATAGACCTGACGCATTAATATCAAACACACCTAAAATTGCAATTAACATAATGAACATAACAACGTATGCCACAATATTTTCAAGCAACTTCGCTACCGTAACTGTACGACGTTCTGAAATTTGAATCGGCGAACGGCTTCCCATACGAAACGCATTTCGTACAATTGCCCTCACAACTCGCACAACGATTGCACCAAGTATTAAAATAACGATTATTTTTAGTGATTTCACACCTATATTCGTCCAATCAATGGACTCAAACCATTTCAACGCTAAATCCATGTCCCTCTACCTCTCCAGCTAAAATTTCTTTTTAGTTATCCTTATTATTGTATCAGAACTCTCTCTGATTTCTGAAAAAAATTTATGACTTTAATTCCATTTGTTAACTTCCATTCAGGTATAAAATGAGACGAATATATATATACTAGTACTATTATTTCTGTTTTCATTCACAGTTTGCAAAAAGTATGCACTTATAATTTTCCATTTCAGACACCATATAACATATTGTGAAAATTTATTAAAAGGATGGGTGCTTCATGAATATTAGAAGTTTTCGCTTACCTTTTTTTGAAAAAGAAACTCAAAATGTTATGCATCATGACTTAGAAGCCTCTGAGACAATCAGCAATTTCTTACTTTCCCATATTCCCATTAAGACTAATATGCCACTCATTCTCGTTTGTATCGGAACAGACCGTTCCACCGGTGATGCACTTGGTCCATTAGTTGGTACTAAACTAGAACAAATTGAAATCAAAAACCTTCAAGTGTTCGGCACACTAGACGAACCAATACATGCACTAAACTTAGAAGAGAAAATTCAGAATATACAGAAAGAAAATCCTACTTCATTTATTATTGCTGTTGATGCATGTTTAGGAAAATCTCAAAGTATCGGTTCTATAACTACCGGAAGGGGCCCCAGTAAACCTGGAGCTGCGATGAATAAGAAATTACCTGAAATTGGTGATTTGCATATTCATGGCATCGTAAATTTAAATGGTTTCATGGAGTTTTTCGTACTTCAAAATACAAGACTAAGTTTAGTCATGAAGATGGCTGATGTAATTGCACAAAGTATAAAAGAAACAGACCAAAAATTATCTGCATTAAAAAAAGCAAACCATCTATAAACAATAAGATGGTTTGCTTTTTAATTTCCCTTTGATAATAATTCTAAAATTCGATTTAAGTCTTCTTTATTAAAAAATTCGATTTCGATTTTACCTTTTTCTTTTTTCGTTTCTTTGATCTTTACATCCGTACCAAACTTTTCTATTAAAAATGTTTCTCGATATACAAAAAATATATTTCTTTATTTTTTCTCTTGTTGTGTTTCACGTTAAACACGTTGATTAATTTCCTGGACAATTTGTTCCAATTGGCGAACATTCAGTCCTTCTTTTTCAATTCGCTTCAATAAAGATTTCAACTGTTCTTCATCTTTTATTGTAAGTAAAGTTCTTCCATGAGCCATTGAAAGCTGACCGTTTGCAATCATATCTTGAACGAATGAAGGGAGGCTTAACAATCGAGTGTAATTTGCGATATAAGGCCTGCTTTTACCAAGACGTTTTGCTAATTGTTCTTGCGTTACATTTAGCTCGTTCATTAACATCTGATATGCCATTGCCTCTTCCATAGGATTTAAATCTTCTCGTTGTAAGTTTTCAAGCAAAGCAAATTCCATCATTTGCTGCTCATTTAATTGCCTTACGACAGCAGGCACTTTCTCAAGTCCGGCCTCTTTAGCAGCACGATATCTTCTTTCACCTGCAACTATTTCATATCCTTTAATACTCTTTCGAGCAATTAACGGTTGCAATATACCGTGCTCTTTAATAGAAGCCGCTAATTCCTGAATCGCTTCTTTATTGAAATGTTTACGTGGTTGATATGGATTCGGCCTTAATTCAGTTACTATAATCTCCTGAATCGTTTCTTCTTCTTTCACATCTAAATCTGGAAAAAACACATTGATTCCTCTTCCTAATCCCTTAGCCACCTGCAATCACTTCCTCTGCTAAATCTAAATATACTTCTGCTCCTCTTGATTTAGCGTCATACTGCATAATTGGTTTTCCATGACTTGGTGCCTCACTTAAGCGAACATTACGAGGAATAATCGAACGATATACTTTATCCCTAAAGTATTTTTTCACTTCATCTATAACTTGAATTCCTAAATTTGTACGAGCATCCAACATCGTTAACAATACACCTTGAATTGCTAAATTTTTATTTAAATGCTTTTGCACAAGTCGAACTGTATTTAATAGCTGACTTAACCCTTCCAGCGCGTAATATTCACACTGTACAGGAATAATAACAGAATCTGCTGCTGTTAATGCATTAATCGTTAATAATCCTAAGGATGGGGGACAGTCAATAATAATATACTCATATTCATCACGAATTGGCTGTAATGCTCTTTGCAAGCGTACTTCCCGGGAAATGGTTGGTACCAATTCAATTTCAGCACCAGCCAATTGAATTGTAGCGGGTAGAACATCTAAGTTTTCAGTTGCGGTTTTCCGTATAACGCCTTGAACATCTGCATCTTCCACAAGAACATTATAAATACATTGATCTAATTCAGACTTTTCAATTCCTACACCAGTCGTTGCATTTCCTTGAGCATCAATATCTACGAGAAGGACTTTTTTTCCTACTTGTGCCAATCCAGCCCCTAAATTAACGGATGTTGTTGTTTTTCCAACACCGCCTTTTTGATTAGCGATAGCAATGATTTTTCCCACGATGTCACCTACTTTCAACCTTTCTTATTCTAGAAACAATTACGTTTATTGTAACATGAAATAAAAGTTTTTCTTTTACGTCCTTATTAAACTTCAAAATTTATTTCTAAACTCCTTCTTGCTTTAACAAGAAAATATAGTAAAAGAGACCTCTCCAATAGGATAAGGTCTCTAGCACGTAATTATTTTTTCTTCGGAATTTTAATCGTAATTTGATAGTATTCATCAAACTCTTCTTCCGCAGAATTAACATTCAAACCACTGTTAGCAACCATTTGTAATGATTGTCTAATTGTGTTCATAGCAATTCTTGCATCTCGACTTACTGCTTTTTGCTTCGCTTTTCGCTTTGGTTTTACTTCTTCTAGTAACTTTGCAATTCGTTCTTCTGTTTGCTTTACATTCAATTGCTTCTCCACAATCTCTTGTAAAACCTTCAGTTGTAATTCCTCATTTTTCAAAGGAATGAGGGCGCGAGCATGCCGTTCTGTAATACTTTTTTCTAATAATGCACTTTTGATTTCTTCAGGCAATTTTAATAATCGCAATTTATTCGCGACTGTCGATTGTCCTTTTCCAAGTCGTTGTGCCAATGCTTCTTGTGTTAAATTATGTAACTCAATCAGCTTTTGATATGCCACAGCTTCCTCAATTGCTGTTAATTCCTCACGCTGCAAATTTTCAATTAACGCTACAGAAGCTGTCTCAGTATCATTTAAATTCTTTATTATTGCAGGGACTTTTTCCCACCCTAACTTTGTTGCTGCGCGGAAACGCCTTTCCCCGGCAATAATCTCGTACTTATCATCCTCATACTGTCTCACAACAATCGGCTGGATAAGCCCATGTGTACGAATCGTTAATGCTAGCTCCTCAATACGTGCATCGTCAAAAACTGTTCGTGGTTGATAACGGTTAGGGGTAATGTTTACTATCGGAATTTCCTGTATTTCTTCATATACCTTTTTAGCTATTTCTTCATGGCTTTCGTCTTGTAATTCGAATTCGCTCTCTTTATCCCCAAAGCCAAATAAACGAGAAAACGTATTTTTCATACATATTCCACCACCTTTTAGGCCTATTGACTGTTCTACATAAAATGTTTCCTATGAAACATTTACGTTTTCATTTATATAATTTAATCTTACGTCTAATAAGATTTATTTTTCAATAGGTAATTTATTGGGCGTTCCCGGTTTGCGTGGATATTTCTTTGGTGTCTTGCGCTTTTTCTCGATTAATAAAATATTACGCTCACTTTCTTCAAACGGTAATTGGAACGTAGACATTTCTTTCAATTCTCCGCCAAGTACCTCTAGAGCATATTTGCCATTTTCGATTTCTTCGTTCGCCGCTGCACCTTTCATTGCAATGAATGTTCCCCCTACTTTTACAAGTGGTAAACATAGCTCACTTAATACAGAAAGACGTGCAACTGCACGTGCCATTACAATATCGTATGCTTCACGTACACCTTCTTTTTTTCCAAATGTTTCAGCACGATCATGACAAAATGCAACATCACTTAATTCTAACTTTTGCGCTAAGTGATTTAAGAAATTAATACGTTTTTGTAATGAATCTACAATTGTTACTTTTAAGTGCGGGAAACAGATTTTTAAAGGGATACTTGGGAATCCAGCTCCTGCTCCAACATCACAAATAGAAAATGGTTTCGAAAAATCATAATAAAAAGCCGCTGTAACAGAATCAAAAAAGTGTTTTAAGTATACTTCCTCTTTCTCCGTAATAGCCGTTAAGTTCATTTTTTCATTCCACTCTACTAACGTTTCAAAGTAGATTTCGAACTGCTCTAACTGTCTAGAAGAGAGGGAAATACCCTTCTCTTCTAGCATAGATTGAAATTGTTCTATGTTCATCTAGCAATATCTCCTTACTATGTTATTGGTTCGATACTCGTGCAATTTTTCCTTGTTCAATGTAAATAAGCAAAATAGAAACATCAGCTGGATTTACGCCAGAAATACGTGAAGCTTGCCCCATCGAAAGTGGACGAACATCTTTCAATTTCTGTCTCGCTTCTGTGGCAAGGCTAGAAATCGCATCATAATCAATATCCACAGGAATTTTTTTGTTTTCCATTTTCTTCATACGTTCTACTTGCTGTAAAGATTTCTCGATATATCCTTCATACTTAATCTGAATTTCAACTTGTTCTGTAATTTCATCATTTAATTCTACTTCACTTGGTACTAAAAGATGAATATGCTCATATGTCATCTCTGGACGACGTAATAAGTCACTTGCACGTATTCCATCTTTCAATTCGCTTCCACCAATACTACGAATTAATTCTTGAACTTCAGGACGCGGTTTAATAAAAATACTCTCTAACCGTTCCTTTTCCTGTTCAATTTGTATTTTTTTATTTGTAAATCTCTCATAACGATCTTCTTTAATTAAACCAATTTCACGCCCAACCTCAGTTAGACGAAGATCTGCATTATCATGGCGTAATAATAAACGATATTCTGCACGAGACGTTAATAAACGGTATGGTTCATTTGTGCCTTTTGTTACAAGATCATCAATTAAGACACCAATATATGCATCAGCGCGACCTAAAATAACTTCTTTTTTACCTAAAGAACGACACGCTGCATTAATTCCAGCCATAAGCCCTTGTCCTGCCGCTTCTTCGTAACCAGAAGTTCCATTAATTTGTCCTGCTGTATATAAATTTTTAATTTTTTTCGTTTCAAGTGTTGGCCATAGTTGAGTTGGTACAATTGCATCATATTCAATTGCATAACCCGTACGCATCATTTCAACATTTTCCAGGCCAGGAATTGTTCTAAGCATTGCACGCTGTACATCTTCTGGTAAACTCGTCGATAAGCCTTGTACATATACTTCTTGCGTATTACGTCCTTCTGGCTCTAAGAAAATTTGATGACGTGGTTTATCATTAAATCTTACTACCTTGTCTTCAATTGAAGGGCAATATCTAGGCCCTGTTCCTTTAATCATACCAGAATACATAGCTGAGCGATGTAAGTTTTCATCTATTAAACGATGTGTTTCTGTACTTGTATACGTTAACCAACATGGAATTTGATCCATAATGAATTTTGTCGTTTCAAAAGAGAAAGCACGTGGCTTATCATCACCTGGTTGAATTTCTGTTTTACTATAATCAATCGTATTACTGTTTACACGCGGAGGTGTACCTGTTTTAAATCTAACAAGATCAAAACCAAGTTCCTCTAAGTGTTCAGATAACGTAATAGATGGTTGCTGATTATTTGGACCACTTGAATATTTTAAATTTCCCATAATAATCTCACCACGTAAAAATGTTCCCGTTGTAATTACAACTGTTTTCGCTGTGTATTCGGCACCAGCTTGTGTAATTACCCCTTTACATACACCATCTTCAATAATTAAACGCTCTACCAGACCTTGAAACAACGTTAAGTTTGGTGTTTCTTCAATTGTTTTCTTTAACTCATGCTGGTAAGAGAATTTATCAGCTTGTGCACGAAGCGCGCGTACAGCTGGTCCTTTACCCGTATTTAACATACGCATTTGAATATGTGTTTTATCAATATTGCGTCCCATTTCTCCGCCTAATGCATCAATTTCACGAACAACAATCCCTTTTGCTGGTCCACCAACAGAAGGGTTACATGGCATGAACGCTACCATATCTAAGTTAATTGTTAACATTAATGTTTTTGAGCCCATTCGTGCTGCCGCAAGACCAGCTTCACATCCTGCATGACCTGCACCGATTACTATGACATCATATGAACCGGCATTGTATCCCATTGTTTATTCCTCCTAATAACCTCTATCTTACTAAATCATCTCTGATTAAAGTTTCACTTTATTTTCCTAAACAAAATTGAGAGAACAATTGGTCAATTAAACTTTCATGGACAGTATCACCAGTAATTTCACCAAGTATTTCCCACGTTCTTGTTAAATCAATTTGAACCATATCAATCGGAACACCATTTTCTATCGCTTCAATTGCATCATTAATTGTTCTTCCTGCTTGTGTTAATAATCCGATATGTCTCGCATTAGACACGTATGTCATATCCGCAGAATCAATTGTTCCTTCAAAGAATAAATCAGCTATTGCCTTTTCAAGCTCGTCTATTCCTTGCTCCTCAATTAACGATGTTGTAATAACACGATTGCCTACCGCTAAATCTGTAACACGTTCCATATCAATTTCTTGCGGTAAATCTGTCTTATTTACAATGACAATGAAATCTTTTCCTTGTACGGCACGGAATAGATCCTCATCTTCATTTGTTAAAGCCTCGCTATAGTTCACTACAATTAACACTAAGTCTGCTTGGCTCATCATTTCCTTCGAACGCTCTACACCAATTCGTTCAACAACATCTTCCGTTTCACGAATTCCGGCTGTATCTATAAGTTTAAGTGGTACACCACGCACATTAACGTACTCTTCAATAACATCACGGGTTGTTCCTGCAATATCAGTTACAATTGCCTTTTTCTCCTGAACAAGACTATTTAATAGCGATGATTTCCCAACGTTAGGTCTACCGATAATCGCGGTAGAAATGCCTTCACGTAAAATTTTTCCTTGCTTCGATGTTTCTAATACCTTTTTAATTTCAGCACGGACATGTGTAGCTTTCTCAATTAAAATATTATGCGTCATCTCTTCTACATCATCATATTCTGGGTAATCTATATTCACCTCAATATGAGCTAATGTTTCTAATATTTCTTGACGCAGATGGCCGATTAATTTAGATAATCGTCCTTCCATTTGGTTAATCGCTACATTCATAGCACGATCTGTTTTCGCACGGATTAAGTCCATAACAGCTTCTGCTTGTGACAAATCAATACGTCCATTTAAAAAAGCACGTTTTGTAAATTCACCAGGCTCTGCCAGTCGTACTCCTTGTGCTAAAATAAGCTGTAATACTTTATTTACCGAAACAAGTCCACCATGACAGTTAATTTCTACTATATTTTCACGCGTAAAAGTTCTTGGTGCACGCATAATGGATACCATAACTTCTTCAATAACTTGATTTGTATCTAAATCGACAATATGACCATAATGAATTGTATGAGAAGAAACCTGTGTTAAATCCTTCCCTTTAAAAATACGATCGACTTTCTCAATCGCATCATCCCCACTTACTCGAACAATGGCAATTGCACCTTCCCCAAGTGCTGTGGAAATTGCGGCAATTGTATCAAATTCCATGTCCTTTCACCTCACTTGCTTATTTATCTCTATTTCAACATGAATTTTTTCCGTCACTAAATTATTAGGATACCATAACGAACCTATCTACAAAAGAATAATAACTCATTTTATTATGTCCTTATGTAAAAAACACTAAACTTATTCACAGTGGATAAATTTAGTGTTTTTTAGTTATCCACATTTATTTTCTCCTCAAAAAAACCGGCACTCAATTGAGTAACCGGTCACTTGGAAGATATTACAACATACCGATGTGGTTCTTTCCCTTCAGAAGTTGTAATGATATTTTGATGATTAGATAACGCTTGGTGAATAATTTTTCGTTCAAAAGAAGGCATTGGTTCTAAAACAACTCTTTTTTTCGTACTCACTACTTGTTTTGCCAATCGATAAGAAAGAGATTCTAACGTACTTTTTCTTTTACTACGATAGTTTTCAGCGTCCAGTGTAATACCAATATATTGCTTTGTATTACGATTCGCAACAAGTTTTGTTAAATACTGTAAAGAATTCAACGTATTACCTCTTTTACCAATTAAAACACCAATGTTTTTACCGGAAATTGTAAATTCAACTTCGCGCCCTTTTACAATTTTTCTAATCTCAACTTCCACACCCATATTTTGAACAACATTTTTTAAATATTCTTCACATTCTTGGATTGGATCTTTTTTCAATACAACTTCTATTACAGCGAGGCGATTCCCAAATAAACCTAGGAATCCCCTCTTACCCTCATCGATAATATTTATATCTACTCGATCTTTCGAAACATTTAATTGTCTTAAAGCATCTTGTACTGCCAGCTCGACTGTTTGTCCTTTAGCAGTAATTATACTCACTTGCTTGATCCTCCTGCCTTACTAGCCTTAATTTCAGGCCCTTTGATCATATACATTTGAGCGATACCAAAGATATTACCAACTACCCAGTACAATGATAGTGCTGCTGGGAAGTTAATTGCAAAGACTAAAATCATAATTGGCATAAGCCAAATCATCATTGCCATTTGCGGATTTTGCCCAGCTGTTCCTGCCATTGCAAGCTTTTGCTGAATAAAAGTCGTAATAGCCGCAACGATTGGAAGGATATAGTAAGGATCTGCCTGTCCTAAATCAAACCATAAAAATGTATGTTTACTAATTTCTGCCGTTCTCATAATCGCATGATAAAAAGCGAATAGGATAGGCATCTGAACAAATATTGGTAAACATCCTGCTAATGGATTTACACCATTTTTTTGATACAACTGCATCATTTCTTGTTGTAATTTTTGTTGTGTTGCTTGATCTTTTGAGCTGTACTTCTCTTTTAATTTCACCATTTCTGGTTGTAACGCCTGCATTGCTTTCGTACTCTTCGTTTGTTTAATCATTAATGGTAATAATGCAAAACGAATGATAAGAGTTGTAACAACGATTGCTAAACCATAATTACTACCAAATAAATTTGCAAAATACGTGATTAACTGAGAAAGCGGGTATACGAAATATTCATTCCAAATCCCAGTGCTTTTCGGTGTAATCGGCTGATTTGTTTCACTACAGCCGGTAGCGATTGCCATTAACATAATAACCATGGCTAATAAACCTATTTTCTTTTTCAAAGCTTGCTCCTCCTTGTTTCGGTATGTATATAGTGTAATTCATTTCCTTACGCTACTTTTTTATTCTCTTCATACCAGAGCGTTTAAAGACATGAATTAAGCTTTTCTTTAACTCTTCATATGTCATCTCTGCACAAGGCTTCCTTGCTATTATAACAAAATCTTTTCCAGAATCTATCTCATCTTTTAATTCTATAATCGATTGGCGAATCATACGCTTAATTCGATTACGAACTACTGCATTTCCTATTTTCTTACTAACAGAAAGACCAATGCGAAAATGCGGCTGTTTTTCTTTATCTAATTTGTATACAACAAACTGGCGATTGGCATTCGATTGTCCTTTTTGGAAAACAGCCTGGAATTCATCATTCTTTTTTATACGGTTTTTTTTCTTCATATCATTTGACACTCCTGTATTTCATCAGCGGAAACTCATTATTATTAGAAAAAAAGACCACTGAACGTTCAGTGGTCTACGCAGATAATACTTTTCTTCCTTTACGACGACGAGCTGCTAGCACTCTACGTCCGTTTGCTGTGCTCATACGGCTGCGGAAACCATGTACTTTGCTGCGCTTACGTTTATTTGGTTGGTAAGTTCTTTTCATTATATGACACCTCCCTGAGGAATATCTGTTAAAGACAGTCTAATAAATTATAGTAAATCAAATAGGAAAATGTCAATGGTTCTCGAAATTTTCATCAAATATTCATTTTTAACCTATTCACACACTTTTTCACAGTCCCTATATTTCCTTGTGGATAAATATTTTTTCTCTTTTTTATATCCACAAACTCTTTTTTTACTTTTACACAGTATATCGTATTGTGGACAAGTTTATTCCACAAGGTATTGATTTTGTGGATAACTTTCCTAAATTCATTGCTATAGCTGCTTTTTTTTGATATTATAGTTGTGTTTTCACTTTGAATAAGTTTTCCACACCTTTATTTTATCCACAATTTGTGTATAACATGTGGATACTTTAAATCACATGTGGGTAAATAGTTGTCCACATTTGTTTTTTTGTCGAAAACTCTATCTCGGATACTAACGACGTTTTTATATTTTAAAATACGTTTCGTATAAATATGCATTAGAAATATTTACAGGTTGTACAATTGTTGCGCAACCTTATTCTTTTACCATCTTTGTAAAGGAGGGACACCTTTGGAAAATATCTCTGATTTATGGAATAGTGCCTTAAAAGAATTAGAAAAAAAGGTAAGCAAGCCAAGTTATGAAACCTGGTTAAAATCAACAACTGCTCATAACTTGAAAAAAGATGTATTAACTATTACAGCTCCAAATGAATTCGCTCGTGACTGGCTAGAATCTCATTATTCGGAATTAATCTCCGAAACACTTTATGATTTAACAGGGGCAAAACTAGCTATTCGTTTTATCATTCCCCAAAGTCAGGCAGAAGAGGATATAGATCTCCCTTCTGTTAAGCAAAAACACGCACATGATGAGTCTAATCACTTACCACAGAGTATGTTAAACCCAAAATATACATTTGATACATTTGTTATTGGCTCTGGTAATCGTTTTGCACATGCTGCTTCTTTAGCTGTAGCTGAGGCACCAGCTAAAGCCTATAATCCGCTCTTTATTTACGGGGGCGTTGGACTTGGAAAAACACATTTAATGCACGCAATTGGGCATTATGTAATTGAACACAATCCGAATGCAAAAGTTGTATATTTATCATCTGAAAAATTTACAAATGAATTTATTAACTCAATTCGTGATAATAAAGCTGTCGATTTTCGTAATAAATATCGTAATGTAGATGTCTTATTAATAGATGATATTCAATTTCTTGCTGGAAAAGAACAAACACAGGAAGAGTTTTTCCATACATTTAATGCGTTACATGAAGAAAGTAAACAAATTGTGATTTCAAGCGATAGACCACCAAAAGAAATCCCAACTTTAGAAGATCGCCTTCGTTCTCGCTTTGAATGGGGGTTAATTACGGACATTACGCCACCAGATTTAGAAACTAGAATCGCAATTTTACGTAAAAAAGCAAAAGCAGAAGGTCTTGATATACCAAATGAAGTTATGCTTTATATTGCAAATCAAATCGATTCAAATATTCGTGAACTAGAGGGTGCACTTATTCGAGTTGTAGCTTATTCATCTTTAATTAATAAAGATATGAATGCTGATTTAGCGGCTGAAGCGCTTAAAAATATTATTCCAAACTCTATACCTAGAATTATTTCTATTTCTGATATTCAAAAGGCTGTTGGGGGCGTCTATCAAGTAAAGTTAGAAGATTTCAAAGCAAAAAAACGGACAAAATCCGTTGCATTCCCTCGCCAAATTGCGATGTATTTATCACGTGAACTTACGGACTCATCTTTGCCAAAAATAGGTGAAGAATTTGGTGGCCGCGATCATACAACAGTAATCCATGCTCACGAAAAAATTTCGAAGCTATTAAAAACGGATACTCAATTACAAAAACACGTTGAAGAAATTAAGGATATTTTAAAATAGTAGTAGCTGAATAGTGTGAATAACTTAGCTTGTTTTACGCACAGTCTATCCACATGTAGATAGACTGTTTTTACATCTTTAAATAGGGTTATCCACATATCCACAAGCCCTATTACTATTACTACTATTTTTTTATCTTTATTAAATAAATAAAATCTTATACTTACCGGAGGGTTTTCGTTATGCGTTTTACAATACAAAAAGACTATCTTGTAAGAAGTGTACAAGATGTAATGAAGGCAATTTCTTCTCGTACAACAATTCCAATTCTTACAGGGATTAAAGTTGTAGCAACTGAAGAAGGAGTTACTTTAACAGGTAGTGATGCAGACATCTCTATCGAATCATTTATCCCAGTCGAAGATGCTGGAAAAGAAATTGTGGAAATTGAACAATCAGGAAGTATTATTTTACAAGCAAAATATTTTAGTGAAATCGTAAAAAAATTACCTAAAGAAACTGTCGAAATTTCTGTGGAAAATCATTTTATGACAAAAATAAAATCTGGAAAATCAGAGTTCAACTTAAATGGTTTAGATGCTGCTGAATATCCGTTATTACCACAAATCGAAGAACATCATGTATTTAAGATTCCAACAGATTTACTAAAACACATGATTCGTCAAACAGTATTTGCAGTTTCAAGTTCTGAAACAAGACCGATCTTGACAGGTGTAAACTGGAAAGTATATAACAGCGAGCTAACTTGTATTGCAACAGATAGTCACAGGCTAGCACTTCGTAAAGCAAAAATCGAAGGGTATAATATTGCCGATGAATTTCAAGCGAATGTCGTTATTCCTGGTAAAAGCTTAAATGAATTAAGTAAAATTCTAGATGAGTCTGAAGAAATGGTAGATATCGTTATTACGGAGTATCAAGTATTATTCCGTACAAAACATTTATTATTCTTCTCAAGATTATTAGAAGGAAATTATCCAGATACAACGCGTTTAATTCCAGCTGAAAGTAAAACTGATATTTTTGTAAATACAAAAGAATTTTTACAAGCGATTGATCGTGCGTCGCTATTAGCAAGAGATGGTCGTAACAACGTTGTTAAATTATCAACATTAGAACAACAGATGTTAGAGATTTCTTCGAATGCACCAGAAATCGGAAAAGTAGTAGAAGAGGTTCAATGTGAAAATGTAGATGGAGAAGAATTAAAAATATCTTTTAGTGCAAAATATATGATGGACGCATTAAAAGCTTTAGATAGTACAGAAATTAAAGTTAGTTTTACTGGAGCGATGAGACCGTTTTTAATTCGCACAGTAAATGATAATTCTATTATCCAGTTAATTTTACCAGTCCGTACTTACTAAGTAAGGATTAAGGGTTGCTAGTGTAAAGGTACTAGTGACCCTTATTTGATTTGTAGGGTATTACTTTCCTAATGCTAGTTTATTTAGTACAATGAAAGAATGAACACTTTCAGAAAGTGAGCGATTTTATGAAACTTATTAAGATTTCAACAGAATACATTACACTAGGACAATTTTTAAAGTTAGCTGATGTAATTGATACAGGTGGCGCTGTGAAATGGTTCTTACAAGAATATGAAGTATATGTGAATCAAGAACTTGAAAATAGAAGAGGCCGAAAGTTATATGCAAATGATGTTGTTGAAATTCCGGGAAGCGGAACTTTCCAAGTTCAGGCATAAAGGGGGATCCCTTTGTTTATTACAGAGATACAATTAAAAAACTATCGCAATTATGAGCATTTAGAGCTTTCCTTTGAGGATAAAGTCAATGTAATTATTGGTGAAAATGCGCAAGGGAAAACGAATCTGATGGAAGCTATTTATGTATTGGCGATGGCGAAATCCCATAGAACTTCGAACGATCGTGAACTCATTCGTTGGGATGAGGATTATGGTAATATAAAAGGTAGATTACAAAGGCGAAATAGTTCATTATCCTTAGAATTAAATATTTCAAAAAAAGGTAAAAAGGCAAAGTTAAATCAGTTAGAACAACAAAAATTGAGCCAGTATATTGGTGAAATGAATGTTGTTATGTTTGCCCCAGAAGATTTAAATCTTGTAAAAGGAAGCCCCCAAGTACGAAGACGCTTTTTGGATATGGAACTTGGACAAATAGCTCCGGTCTATTTGTATGAATTAAGTCAATATCAAAAGGTACTCACGCAACGAAATCATTTACTTAAGAAGATGCAAGGGAATAGTAAAAATGAGGAAACGATGTTGGATGTATTTACACTTCAACTTATTGAGCATGGTGCAAAAATTTTGCGAAAACGTTTTGAGTTTTTGCATTTACTACAAGAATGGGCTGCTCCAATTCACCGCGGGATTAGCAGGGGATTAGAGGAGTTAGAAATTGTTTATAAACCAAGTGTAGATGTATCAGAATCAATGGATTTGTCGAAAATAAAAGAAGTATACTATGAAAGTTTCCAATCTGTGAAACAACGTGAAATTTTTCGTGGTACAACTTTACTAGGTCCTCATCGTGATGATTTACACTTCTTCGTTAATAGTAAAAATGTTCAAGTCTTTGGTTCACAAGGACAACAACGAACAACCGCACTATCCCTAAAATTGGCTGAAATTGAATTGATATACTCAGAGGTTAAGGAATATCCAATCCTTTTACTAGATGATGTGTTATCAGAATTAGATGATTATCGCCAATCGCATCTGCTAAATACAATTCAAGGAAAAGTACAAACCTTTGTGACGACGACGAGTGTCGACGGAATTGAACACGAAACATTGAAAGAAGCGAAAACAATTCATGTAACGAACGGCACGGTAGATTGTGAAATAGACAGGAAATAATTTCTGTTTAAATGGAAAAGTAGGTGATCTTTGTGTCAATGGAACAAAAGCAAATGCAGGAAAATGCATATGATGAAAGTCAGATCCAGGTGTTAGAAGGACTGGAAGCGGTTCGTAAGCGTCCTGGTATGTATATCGGTTCTACAAGTGGAAAAGGTCTTCATCACCTCGTATGGGAAATAGTTGATAACAGTATTGACGAAGCTTTAGCGGGATATTGTGATGAAATTAATGTCAGTATTGAAGAAGATAATAGTATTGTTGTAACAGATGATGGTCGTGGTATCCCAGTTGGTATTCAAGAGAAAATGGGACGTCCCGCTGTAGAAGTTATTATGACGGTACTCCATGCCGGTGGTAAATTTGGCGGTGGCGGTTATAAAGTCTCCGGTGGTTTGCATGGAGTAGGTGCATCTGTTGTAAATGCTTTATCAATAGAATTAGAGGTATTTGTACATCGAGATGGAAAAATACACTATCAAAAATATGAACGTGGGATCCCAGCTGCGGATTTAAAAGTAATAGGTGAAACTGATCGTACAGGAACGATCACACGCTTTAAGCCAGATGCAGAAATTTTTACAGAGACGACAGAATACGAATTTGATACATTAGCTACTCGTATGCGTGAGTTGGCGTTTTTAAATCGTAATATTAAATTAACAATTGAAGATAAGCGTGAACATAAGCAAAAGAAAGAATTCCATTATGAAGGTGGAATTAAATCATATGTTGAACATTTAAATCGTTCAAAACAACCGATTCATGAAGAACCTGTATATGTTGACGGTTCAAAAGATGGGATTCAGGTTGAGGTTGCTCTTCAATATAACGAAGGCTATACAAATCATATTTATTCATTTACAAATAATATTCATACGTATGAAGGCGGTACACATGAGGTAGGTTTTAAGACTGCTCTAACACGTGTAATTAACGATTATGGTCGTAAAAATAATATTTTAAAAGATGCGGATAGTAATTTAACTGGTGAAGATGTTCGTGAAGGTTTAACAGCAATCGTATCAATTAAACATCCAAATCCACAGTTTGAAGGGCAAACGAAGACGAAACTTGGAAATAGTGAAGCGAGAACGATTACAGAATCTGTATTCTCAGAGGCGTTTGAAAAGTTCTTACTAGAAAATCCCAATGTTGCACGTAAAATTATAGACAAAGGGACTATGGCAGCACGTGCACGTGTAGCAGCTAAAAAAGCTCGTGAACTAACGCGCCGAAAGAGTGCTTTAGAAGTTTCAAGTTTACCAGGGAAGCTAGCTGATTGTTCTTCTAAAGATCCAGCAATTAGCGAAATTTATATCGTGGAGGGTGACTCTGCGGGCGGATCTGCAAAACAAGGACGCGATCGTCATTTCCAAGCGATTTTACCACTGAAGGGTAAAATTATTAACGTTGAAAAGGCACGTTTAGATAAGATTTTATCAAATGATGAAGTTCGTACAATTATTACAGCAATAGGTACAAATATTGGTGGGGACTTTGATATTGAAAAAGCTCGCTATCATAAAGTTATTATTATGACAGATGCCGATGTTGATGGTGCGCATATTCGTACCCTATTATTAACGTTCTTCTATCGTTATATGCGTCAAATTATTGAGTGTGGTTATATATATATCGCACAGCCACCGTTGTTTAAGGTACAACAAGGTAAAAAAATTCAATATGCTTATAACAATAAAGAACTTGAAAAAATACTAGCTGAATTACCAGCTCAACCTAAGCCTGGGATTCAGCGTTATAAAGGTCTAGGGGAAATGAATCCAACTCAGCTGTGGGAGACGACAATGGACCCAGAAGTACGTTCGTTACTTCAAGTTTCTCTTCAAGATGCAATTGAAGCGGATGAAACATTTGAAATTTTAATGGGTGATAAAGTAGAGCCGCGTCGTAACTTTATCCAAGAAAATGCAAAATACGTGAAAAACCTTGATATTTAAGTGAGTAATGACAGGAATCTAAGTATTCCTGTCTTCTACATATAAATCAATGTATTTGTAACGGAAATGTAAGAGGAGGTGCTCGTTGATGTCAGACAATCAACAACAAGCACGAATTCGAGAAATTAATATTAGTCATGAAATGCGTACCTCATTTTTAGATTACGCAATGAGTGTTATCGTGTCTCGTGCATTACCAGATGTTCGTGATGGATTAAAGCCGGTTCATCGTAGGGTTTTATATGCGATGAATGATTTAGGAATTACAGCTGATAAAGCATATAAGAAGTCGGCGCGTATTGTCGGCGAAGTAATTGGTAAGTATCACCCGCACGGTGATTCAGCTGTTTATGAAACAATGGTACGTATGGCGCAAGATTTTAGTCAACGTTACATGCTTGTTGATGGACATGGTAATTTCGGTTCTGTTGATGGAGATTCAGCGGCAGCAATGCGTTATACAGAAGCAAGAATGTCTAAGATTTCTATGGAATTAATACGCGATATTACAAAGAATACAATTGATTATCAAGATAACTACGATGGTTCTGAAAGAGAACCAGTTGTATTACCAGCGCGTTTCCCTAACTTATTAGTCAATGGTACGACGGGCATTGCGGTTGGTATGGCAACAAACATTCCACCGCATCAACTTGGAGAAGTAATTGATGGTGTGTTGGCATTAAGTCATAACCCTGATATCACTATCGCGGAATTAATGGAATATATTCCTGGACCAGACTTCCCAACATCAGGTTTAATCTTAGGGCGAAGTGGAATTCGAAGAGCTTACGAAACAGGTCGCGGTTCTATTATACTTCGTGCTAAAGTTGAAATTGAAGAGAGAGCAAATGGTAAACAAACTATTATCGTAACAGAACTACCTTATCAAGTTAATAAGGCGAGATTAATTGAAAAGATTGCAGAATTAGTTCGTGATAAGAAAATTGAAGGCATTACAGATTTACGTGATGAATCGGACCGAAATGGTATGCGTATTGTTATGGAAGTACGTCGTGATGCCAATGCAAATGTACTATTAAATAATCTATATAAACATACAGCACTTCAAACAAGTTTCGGTATTAATATGTTGTCTCTAGTAAATGGAGAGCCACAAGTCCTAAATTTAAAACAAAATCTATATTATTATTTAGAGCATCAAAAGGTAGTAATTCGTAGACGTACTGCTTATGAATTAGAGAAAGCAGAGGCGCGTGCTCATATTTTAGAGGGATTACGAATTGCTTTAGATCATCTTGATGAAGTTATTACTTTAATCCGTAGTTCCAAAACAGCTGATATTGCAAAACAAGGTTTAATGGAACGTTTCGGCTTAAGTGAGAAACAAGCGCAAGCGATTTTAGATATGCGTTTGCAACGTTTAACCGGATTAGAACGCGAAAAAATCGAACAAGAATATCAAGACTTAATGAAGATAATTGCGGAGTTAAAAGCAATCTTAGCAGACGAAGAAAAAGTTCTTGAAATTATTCGTGAGGAATTAGCTGAAGTAAAAGATCGTTTTAATGATAAGAGAAGAACAGAAATTACAATTGGCGGTATGGAAGCTATTGAGGATGAAGATTTAATCCCAGAACAAAATATCGCAATTACACTTACTCATAATGGTTATATTAAGAGGTTACCGGCTTCTACGTACAAAACACAGAACCGTGGGGGACGTGGTGTACAAGGAATGGGTACGAATGATGATGACTTTGTTGAACATTTATTAACAACGTCTACTCATGATCATATTTTATTCTTCACAAACAAGGGTAAAGTATACCGTACAAAAGGATATGAAATTCCAGAGTATAGTCGTACAGCAAAGGGCATACCGATTATTAATCTATTAGGGGTAGATAAGGGTGAGTGGATCAACGCTATTATTCCAATTCGTGAATTTGGTGACGACCAGTTCTTATTCTTTACAACGAAACAAGGTATCTCTAAGAGAACGCCACTCTCATCATTTGCAAATATACGTACGAACGGTTTAATTGCAATTTCGCTTCGTGAAGAAGATGAATTGATTTCTGTACGTTTAACATCTGGTGATAAAGATATTATCGTAGGGACAAGCAACGGTATGTTAATTCGCTTCAATGAACAGGATGTACGTTCTATGGGCCGTAATGCAGCTGGTGTAAAAGCTATTACACTAGGCGAAGAGGACCAAGTAGTAGGTATGGAAATTGTTGAAGAGGATACAAATGTCTTAATCGTAACGAAGAACGGGTATGGTAAGCGTACGCCGGTTGAAGAGTATCGACTACAGAGTCGTGGTGGTAAAGGTCTGAAGACTTGTAACATTACAGACAAGAACGGTAAATTAGTAGCAGTTAAGTCTGTAACAGGTGAAGAAGACATTATGTTAATTACAGTAGCGGGTGTTATTATTCGTATGCCAGTTGATCAAATCTCTCAAATGGGGCGTAATACACAAGGTGTTCGTCTAATTCGATTAGGGGATGAGCAAGAGGTAGCGACAGTAGCAAAAGCACAAAAGGATGAAGAAGAAGAAGAAATTAGCGAAGAGGTTTCTTCTGAAGAATAAGAGTGGGGATTTCTCCCCCTCTTATTTTTTTATAATAATACTTGCATAGTAATAGGGAAGTGTATATAATAGGCAGAGTCAGCAAATGAGAGATACAAGTTATCGAAAAAAACTTGTTGACGAAAATAATATACTATGATATATTATGAAAGTCGCTGAAACGCGATGTTGAACTTTGAAAACTAAACGAAACAAACAACGTGAAACGTCAATTTTTATTTTTAGATGCTAGACAAACTAACTTTATTGGAGAGTTTGATCCTGGCTCAGGATGAACGCTGGCGGCGTGCCTAATACA